>PIVM01000501.1 GCA_003353945.1 Gammaproteobacteria bacterium | reverse complement strand
CAGTAATTCCCGTTTTGAGGTCAAATTTCTTCGGTTGTAAAATCGGGAGAGGTAGCACTCGCCTTAACAAAGCATTTTCTGGATTCAAATGGTAGGAATCAAGGTCAAAGAGCTCAGTTTGAGAACCGAGACGGGGGCAAGAATGAACTGAAAGCGCGCCAAGAGCGCCTGATTCTGATTTTAGAATCGGTAGGCTGGTCAGAGTCAGCGGCTGCGGTTGACCACTACGACGAATCGAGGATGACATAACTAGTGATTTTGTAACCATGGAGGAGGGCACGCCAGATATCTTCCATGCAGTCGAATTCCAACGAGTAAAACAAAGCCCGCATATGTTCCCACAGGCGTTTGCGGCTGCCTTCTTTTTGCAGAACCGCTTGGAACAATTGGCAGGCGAGTTGTTGGGCTTGGTCGACCAGAAAGGCCAGCATCATCAGCATGGCGAAGACGACGGAAAGATGATGTTCGCCATGACCAAAGTTGTGTTCAAAGTGGTAGCCTTGATTCTTGAGTGTATTGAAGGTTTCGTTCTCAATCTTCCAACGGGCTCGTCCACCCCGCATGATGAGGTAGACATTCCATTCGCTGACAGTCAAATCAGTCACCCAAACGAAGTGCTGAGTTTTTTTGTCGGAAATCTCCCAATACTCCACAAAATTGACCAACAGGTCTTGATTGGAGGCATTGAGCGGCACTTGATTGAAAAAACGAAAACGGTGAAGAACACCCCCCTCCCTGATCTCCACAGTGCTCACTCGTCCCTCCTGCTCGGCCTGCCGCACATAATCGAATAGAAAGGCGTGATCTCCTTCTTTGACCCCCAGAATGAAGTGCATGTTATGCTTTTTCAGTTCTCGAATGTGAGGTGCATTAGAGCTGAGAGCGTCTTCCGTGATAATAAAAGGCAAATGAGGATGGTCCTCACGCAATTTGGTCAGAAAACGCTTGGCCGCATTCCGTTCACAATCGTTCTTGGTCTCCCCATCTTGTTTGATGATCGGCTCCGGCGCCAAGGGGATGACTTCTGAATGATCAGGATGCACTATCGCAGCCCCCAACATCTGATGGGAATAAGTGATTTCCCCTGTCTTTGCATTCTTCTTCTCCAAGCAACTGCCACAATGAATTTTCTTTGATGAAAAGTAGCCCGTTCCGTCCAGTGATACCAAGTAACCACCCAGAAAAATCATCTTTTCCAACACTTTGCCCCGTTGCAGTTGGCGAAATACATTTTTGTACGCCGGACGCAAGCTCTCAGGTTCAACTTCGTCCAGTATGATGCGCATTTGCGTATCGCATGGAGTAGTCTTGATCCCGTATACCCGCTCCAGATTACTGTCCTTCTGCCGACGTTCATCAAAGGCCAATAAGGAAGGGTCTTTGAGTGAGAACATTGCAAACGCAGACATCAGCGCATCCCTCAAGGATATCTGAATATTTTCCGCCCGATGTTCCTTGATCTCGTCGAAACCTTCACGCATCAATCGAAATAACCCACTGGCCGATAAGTGCTTGCGAATTTTCATAACCAATACCTCCTGAAGCATAGACAATGTGACAGTTACAAACCCATATTCGAGCTGCTACTCCGCAATTGTATGCCAATTCTTTACGAAAACCAATCCTGATCATGCCTCTTCATCGTACAGTTTCACACTTCGGGAATTGCTG
>PIVM01000500.1 GCA_003353945.1 Gammaproteobacteria bacterium | reverse complement strand
TAGTACCTTACCAAAAATATGCTTGTACGCGTAACAAGAATATCAAGCGACAGGCTCGAAAGCGAAAGTTGGAATGATCACCATGTGACGCAACTTGAGAGCGGTCAAAGAAACCTGTCGGCCGAAATCAGTGAGGTAGTAACGATAGCGTTTGTTTACACGTTTGATCAAACCGTGGGCGCGTAGACGGCGCAGCAAGCGAGTAATCTGTCCGGCAGATTTGTCAGGCAGAAGAAGACGAAGTGCTTTGTTTGAGAAACCAGCAATGACAAAACGGCCTTTGTTCAAGAGCTGAAAAAACAAGGAGTCCTCCTCCGAGAGGAGATTGAAGCCCTTGTAACGACGGCCTTTTTCATCATGTTGAGTTTCAGTCAAACGGTGCAACTTGTCGACACCAACTTCTGGGGTTTCGATCGCAGAGAGAAACTTCAAGTAACGTTTGTTGGCGGCTTTGAGGTTTTCAGCTAACGCAGGCAGGCTGTAAATTGTCTTCTTCATTGGTGCATACTTCGTGGTCGTTGTGCCGTCTCGATGCTGCACTTTTCGATAGTGCTGAAAAAAGGAGACTTTGTTAACCGTCACTTCAAGGCGGAGGATAAGACTGAACTTGTCATACATCTTGAGGCTAACAGGCCCCATTTGATGCTTGAGACGTGTTCCCAACCAGCGTTTGTTCAAACGATTCCCCATCTCATCCTGGTAATTGCCATGGAGCTTGCGTCCCAGAAAGGTGGCAATGTCAACGGGTTTGACCGTTTGAATGAGGGTTTCCAGAAGATGAGGATAGAAAGCTTGTAGAACCGATTGCTGTTTGAAAACAATATCTGTCGCATACTCGGCCTGCATGATGCTCCAGTGGTACTGAAGTTGAGGTGTTTTGATAACAGGACAATACTGTGCAGCCAGTTCATCTAGTTTTTGATGCAGCGCTTCTATATCTAACGCCTCGGCTAATTCGTTGGCACGGTCAAAGTCCGCAATCCGCAGAAAAGCATTATCGACCTGTTCATAAGCAATGCCTTCTCGTTGCAGTTGCATAGCCAAGGCATTATGACCATTGCAGTAAAACTGCAAACGAAATGGACACCAGGTCGGCACTCGCATGTAGCACAGACCTAAATCAGGGTCGATGAAGTAAAAGTAGTAATGCAAACACTTCCCCTGGGTCAGTCTCACATAAGTCTTGTGCGTCTCTTTGTTGTGCCAGGGCATGTATGTCTGACACTGTTCCATCGCCGAAAAAATGTGTACCAAACCAGGCTCTTCACCTCGTTCTGCAATAAGCTCCTTGACCCGCTTCTCTTTACGAAACGCATCTTTCTTGCTAATGAACTCGATCTTCAACCCATTTTCTTTCGCTATCGCTTTCGCATTGGCTCGAATCTCATCACGCAATCCTTCCGCAAACTGCGTGTAATCGAATATTCGAATCTGTTGCGTATATAGATACTTGGTCATCCCCTTGGCGTAGCACAGTGGTTGTAGATTGCCACTCAGGACGATACGGTCATAGCAGTTCAATACGCCGTAAATCGCATCTTCATATTTTTCAGTTATCAGGGTTGTTGCCATTTTCATCCCTCACGAGGTCTACGTATGTTGAGGAATTCTACATCAACTTACGCTCACTTGCAGGTTCGACCCTCTTTGGTTCTGGCTTGTCCAGGTTAGG
>PIVM01000184.1 GCA_003353945.1 Gammaproteobacteria bacterium | reverse complement strand
AGTTGTTTTCACCTCTGAGTTCAACGCGGATCTCCATGCTGATTCCATCGGGATCAGATGTGTTTGTGATTCCGTACTTAACCCCATCGATGATGCATCGATCTTTTACAGTGATGCTCCCAATCCCAAAGAACTCACCAAAGGCAACGTGAGTTGTTTTCTCAGTTACCATCCGACCTCGGAGCACCTCGCCACCGACCGTTGTGACTAGCTCACAAGGCCAACCAGACGAGACAGCGGTCCACGAGCTATCATCTGCGTATGTTGGTTGACCATAGGCATCAACCGACCCATCGTGCCGATAAAATGTTGCTGAGTGTCGTCTGAATCCAATCCTCTTTCTGATACTCATGGATAGGACGACCTCGCGAGAAGAGCAACAATACGCTCGTAAGCAACTTCTTGGCTATGCAGTGCAGATCCCTCTTGAGCAGGATCAAAAAACCATTTGCCTACACCAAGCATGATTGCCGTTTTAAAGAGTCTTGGTACGCAACTGGCATCTGGCCCATACCCAGCACAGAAGTCGATTACAACGCCATTGGGGTCGTCTGCGTAGACTTCAGGCCAAGTTGTGCCTGCTGGGGGAAAGATACTACATCTCCCTTTGTCGAAGATGTATTTGTCGCTTGCTAGGGTGACAGTGTTTCCGTCAACATCGACGTACTTTACAGTTGTGATTGAGCAAACTGCTTTTTTGTTTAGCTTTACCTCAGCAGTGTCGCTTCCCCAGTTAAACCTGGTCACGCGAAAGTCTGCTGTAATGACCTGACGGTCAAGGTCTTGCTCAAGACGCTCCACCGCTGCCTCAATTAGCAGCGTGAGATTAGCGTCATGAGTGGTATCACTTGAGCTTAGTCTTAGATGAGACTTTACTTCGCTTAGACTTACCGGCAGCACGCTTGGTGCTGACGTTCGCATCAGAGTCCAGTTTGTCGTCATCTTTGACTTCCACACAATTCCCAAATGATATTAAAGTCTTCGCAACACCAATGTTGCTAATGACCACCACGGCCCCGACTTGATGACCAAGGCAGGGCTTTAAGATTTTAACTCTCATGATCAAGTAATAGTGATTTTTGAGAGAACCTCGGGTGCAGCCGCAGCAATATCAATGCGGCTCGTACAGACAACACCCACTTGGTCATTGACCGCAAAAAGCTGATCTAGCACTTTGAAGCTCAACTGACGACGATCACCGAAGTAGTGAGAAACGCCGAGGTCACCGAAGACTGCAAGCAGGTCGTTGGAGGTCGATGAGGAAGCACCCGGCACAGCGTTGCAAAGAACAACCTCGTAACCAAAGAGGCTTCGCTGGACTCCAGCAGCAACGTCTGCACTGGCGTTTCCACCGGCAGCGTTGAGCAGGTCACGAACCTGACCGTTCCACAGGGTTGGGTTCATGTAGAACTTAGGATTCAGCCCACGCTCTTGACCACTGGCAACCACCATTGCAGTCAGGTCAGTAAGAGCAAGTGCTCCTACCGAAGCAACATTGGTGTCAGCAACATTTGCATCACCTTCGATGCCACCTGTGTAGATGGAACCACCAGTGAAAAGATTGTCGTCTTCAGCCTTGCTGAATCCCCAAGCCAAATCTTCGACCACGGTATCAAGCATTGACAAAATGCTATCTTCAGAAATTTCAGATGACATTTTTACAAGACCGGCCATTTTCTTGGCAGTCAGCGTGATTTGGCTGAAAGTCAAATCGGACTCAGTGATTGCCGCAGCTTCTGCTGGGTAATAAATGACCGAGTGTCCGCTGATTTTCGGAACTTGCCAAGTCGTGGCACCCATGACAACTCGACGACAACTTTGCCTCGCGTGACCGTACTCTTCAACGAGGTTGATGAGTTGATCTGACAAGGGCTGTGGAACAGAAAAACCGCCTTCAGCATTTGTCAGCGACTGTGCGGCCATGAAGTCCTGAGCCTTCTTGTTACCGCCGATTGCTGCCAAGAACATGCCAGCTTCGTAGGCATCTTCGTTGTTATCGAAGTGCCGTGATTTTGCGTATCGAGCTTTGGCTGGAATTGCCATTTTGTTGTTTTCCTTGTGGAGGTCTTCCGAAACACTTGGCTGAACACCAGCCGCAGGAGCGTCCGCTGCCTCCGCTGCAAGCTTACGCCTTGCAACGATCTCAGCTTTTGCTTTCTCAAATTTCTTTGCTTCATCGTGCTTTGCTTCAAGTTCCTGCGCCTCTTTATTGAGGGCGAGGATTTGCTCCTGATGCTCCGCAGATGGACTGTCGCCAGCAACCTCGATCAATGCTTCCACATCGACCGAGATGTCGGCAAGTCTATTTTTAATATCTTGCAGATTCATTTCTGATCCTTGTTTTCAATTTGTCGAACGGACGGTAAAAAACGCCCGTCCACATTTTTGCCTATTTACTCTATTTTGACATTTTTGTCAAGAATCAGACTTTAGACGCATTCTGATTCTGCGTGCAGATGCCTCTGCAACCGCTGCATAAAACGGACTAATCACCTCAGCTTTCTTTTGAGGTTCTTTCGTCTTTCTGCTGATTTGATTGATCTCGTCAATGAAACCGAGTTCATAGGCCTGTTCTGCTGACATCCAGGTTTCTGCTTCCATCATTCCAAGCAGTTCATCTTCGGGCAGATCGGTTTTGTCTCCGTAGGCAGAGGCAATGTCAGCATCCATCAGTTCAAGGATGTCGGCCATGCTTCGGAACTCGACGCTGTTCCCCATTGCAACTGTCCAAGCACGGTGGATCATGAACTTTGCATTTGAGTTCATGACTACCCTGTCAGCAGCACATGCAATGACAGTGGCAATGCTTGCACAGATTGCATCGATGTGGACTGTGATGTTGCCACTGTACTGCATGATTGCGTTGTAGATCGACAGACCGTCTGTGACGCTGCCACCTTCGCTATCGAGCAAGATAGTCACATCCTCCCCTGCATGCTCAGACAGAGCACTCAGAAAGTCGTCTGCTGAAATATGGTTTTCAAAGTCTCCGATCCCGCCACGCATGGTGATGGTTCCGGCAGTTGTGTTGGTTTCAAACTTCATCTTCCTCTTCCTCGGTTTGAGTTTCTGGTTCTTCGCTGCCTTTTGCAAGGTCGTTGTCTTGTGGGATATTTCCGCTTCCTGCGTAGTAGTCATCGTCAAGACCATCCACTGGATTCATCCCGTGCATGGCACGCACCTCGTTGCCTGAGATCACTCCCTGCTGACGTAGTGTCGAGGTATAGCTTGCGAGGAACTCAAGATTGTTTGAGTAAATCGACTTTGCTTCCATGCAGTATCTGAAAGTGCCTGCTGATCGTTGTCTCTTAGATAGTAGCTTGAGATCGCATTCGCTTTCAATCTTTGCAATCCATCGGCCAAGGCAGTTTGTGAGGTATGCTGACTGACGCTCTGTGACCGACTTATACGATCCACCCGAGTTGTCACCGAGAACTGTCTCAAGCAAGAAGATGATAGCTTGGCTTTCACGTCCGAACTGACGCTGGGAAACGTACCCAGTGCTGTTAGTATCATGAGGCAAAACTTGTGCCTTCATGCCTTCTCTGATCATTCCTGTCTTGCCAGTATTATCGAGTCCCTCATGAGCCTCGTTGAACTGATCCAAGAAGTCTTGAGCTTCCTTGGCAGTCCTGAAAGCTCCGCGTGGTGCTTCCAACAGTAAACCCGGTCGTCCAGCGTTTCTAAACGTCGAGCCGGATGCTTCAGCACCAGCAATCGCAAGGCCAAACTGATCACGCATGATGTCGAGTAGGCTTTCTCCCCACCAACCATTCCTAGACAGTCCCATGACCAGCAAGACATCACGATCTGGAAGTCGATACATCGTGCGGTCATTGCCTGCTTCAGTTTTCAATGTCCCCACAGCAGTTCCATCATTTATGCTGACGAGATGCCAACGTTCTCCATCTGCAACTACTGTTGTTGTGTCTTCAGCTTGAATTGGAAGTAATCCGATTGGTTGACCGAGGCTGTTACGCTCGATGTACGCTCTTCCATTGCCGTATAGCAAAGCATCAAGCATCACTTTTTCAAACAAAGTGAACTTGGTAAAAAACTCATTTGGATTGCGTATTGCCTTGGCCCCAAAGTCACTTGGGAAAGGCATCTCTTTATAATCACGCATCTCCTTGCAGTAGATAGGCATCTGCGCCAAGTGACCGCTGATCTTGCTGACCGCGTTGAACACCTCTGGAATGCCCAAAACGCTACGCATGGTGATGGGGATGCCACTGGAGGACTCACCACCTCCTAGCATCTGAACAAGCCATTCCGATGGGTTTTTGAGGTTTGACGTTGCTTGAGCAAACATCTCTCCTACTTTGCTGATAAACATCTTTCGATCCTAATATGTGAAATAGCCATTTGATTTGGATTGTGCATGCATCGCGCGTCCCAAGGCCATGGTCATCGCAACAACACCGTCAATTTTCTCAGCCGAGGCTTTTTTGTCGAACATCACTCTGTCTTGACGGTCATGGACGAGCACTGCGTTTCCGATCATCCACTTGAGGCAGGAGTTGCCATCGTGCAGGAATCGTCCATCAGCAATGCATGCACGCAGTTCTTGAATTGGTTCGTTTTGATACCTGCAAGACTGCGTCATCGATGCTGGCTCAAGACCTTCTGTTTCTAGCCTTTCTGCTGTGCTCTGAGAGTTGTACGGATCGTATGCAACATCATAACATCGATACCTCTGACATTCACGCAGCAGATCCCTTTCTAGCTCATTTGTAGGGAACCTGGTCGTCCTAATAAGGTCATTCTCGATGAAGTCGGCAAACGGCCTTTGAGTGATATCCCGCGTGGTATCAGTAGAGATGTACTGCCAAGTTCTGGCCTCGTATCGGTAGATTGGGACTTCAGGTGCGTGTTCATCGACCTGAGTAAACTCACCTGTTTCAAATCGAGCCACCAGTGCAAACGCTGCTAGGTCGTCGCGTCCTCCGAGGTCAACGCCGCAACCTACTGCATCAGCATCTTCCCAATTAGAGAACTCACCTGCACAGGCATCCCACTGCTCAAGACTGAATGCAGCGGAGTTGCTTGATGTCACAATGTTGCAGTGATACTTCTTGAATCGACGCTCAACGATGACATCTGTCTTGGCAGGCTTGGCTTGATCCTCAAGGTACTCAGGCATGATGGTCACTCCGAGGCACGGGTTTGCCTTGACCCAGTTTTCGGGATCATAGACATCGTCGTCCTCGTCGAGTTCGTAGTTCAGAAAGAAGTAGCTTTCGTCATGGAAATCAAGAGATACAACACCTTTGCCGTAGTTGTATTGCTCAAGCCACAAAAACGAGTTGTCATTACCTGCTGTGGTGATGAACAGAGTCAGTGGTTGTGACCTAGCACCACCTTGGGTCAACATCGTTTCGACGAACGCTTTCTGACCTCCGTCACTTCGGAATGCTGCCAGTTCATCGATGACTGTTAGTGAAGCAGAGAAACCATCAAGAGGTTTGTCTGAACCAACGCAGAATATCGATCCTTGGTTGTGCTTGAAGAATATCTGATTGTTCTTTAGCGTGCTCATAGAAGACAGTTCTTCGGACTGAGCACGCATGCGACATGCTTCAGCAAACACAACACGCATAGACTGCTCTTTCTTTGTAGCCGCGAGGAGCACCTGAGCTACATTCTCAAAACCTTTGCTGACTGGGTTGTAGTCCATTGAGCCAGCAAACAATGCAATGGCAGCGGCAAGAGTTGACTTCCCATTTTTTCTAGCTGGGGAAATCATTGCCTTGGAGAATCTGCGGCAGTCATCAGATGTTTTCTTCCATCCGAAGATTGAAGCAACAGCAAAGACTTGCCAAGGTTGCAGCACCAGTGGTTGACCGACATCACGCCCGATGGAGTGCTTGATCATCACCGGAAAAAACGAGACTACTGCCTCTGCATATTCACGGTCAAAGTAATATGGGAAGTCATCGGTGCGTTGCTTTTCAAGATCGCGGATGTGTCGCTTGATTGCATTCCTGACCGTCTTGCAACTTCGGATCTCACCTGACTGTACATCCTCAATGTACTGATCCATCTCTTGCATTGGTTGGTAGTGCTCGAAATCAAACGACATCACTTGCCGCCTAGTTTTTCAAGCAACTGTCCTACCTTGTCACTTTGCTTCGGCCCCTGTGGTGTAGCCAGTCGAGTCCGCGCCGATGGAGTCAGTGCAAGTTCTTGCAGCAGTTTCATGTGGTTCGCCAGAAAGCGATGGTAATTCACCGCGTGGACAGTGCTCTTACCACCACCTCGCTGGCTTTCAATTTCGATCCCATCCTTACGCATGGCTTGAATGCACAACAGCAACTCTCGATAGTTGCATGCGTAGGTTTCGATGATGGGACCATCCTGTTCACTCAGGCATCCCATTTGCTGCATAGAATCGCAGGTTTCTTCAAAAATCTGAAGAGTAAGATCATCTGCCTGACAGACAAGAGAGGGCGAGGGGCGTCCACTAATACTTTCGATAGGCAAGATTCGTGTTCTTGCTTTTTCTTTATAGTGACCCTCGATTTTCGCAAGGGTCGGATGTGCCGGAGCTTTTCCTCGCCGTCCCATACCACTCTCTCATCTGACAGACAATTCCTCAACCACAAGGAGATGCACCTATATTAGCCAGATGACCTAAAGTGTCAAGCATATGAGTGTCAAGTGTTCAGAACATACTGGAGAACACCATCTTTCCCCTGCTCAAGTCGTATTCGATCCGACTCAAGAAGATCCTCGATAACATCCTTTCGAGTCTTTTTTGAGAGTTTGTCGTACACGCTGAT
>PIVM01000183.1 GCA_003353945.1 Gammaproteobacteria bacterium | reverse complement strand
AAGTCTTTTGTGCCGCGCTGAAATTCTTGAAGCCCTCGCTCTTTCATAATTTCTTCAAGGTCTCGGTAACTCAACGAGTAGGCCAAGTACCAGCGAACGCTCTGAAGGATCATATCCTTTTTTGAAATGCCGGCCTTTGAGGCTGATCATGAACTATGCGATCCTTAAGCTATCGATAGCCCATGCACCATACGGTGAGTTCAAGCACCGTTTGGCGACATTAAGCCTTTTATATTCAGCTTGCTGAGCTAACGTGACACTTATCCCTATAGCCCATAAAACTGTTTGTCATTCTGAACGTTCTACCCCGAAAGACAGCTAAGTTCCAAGAACTTCCTCAACAATTTCCTAACATATTGAATTAATATTAATTTTTACGATAAGCATAAATATGACAAATGTTCTAAAAATGAACAAACACTATATCAAAAGTTTTCATGATTCAGCTCATGCTGTTGTGATACAGGTCTGGAATGTGCTCTCCCCGATGTCACCTGCAGACCTGAAATAAGCGATCCAGAACAGTCGCCCGATTAAAGGGATTGTAACGAATTTTATCTTGATCAATTGGGTAAATGTAATAGAGCCTGAACGACTGCTTATTAGTGTCGTGAAATCAGGTTCTGATTTTGGCGACTGGCCGCGATGTAACATTAGCACGCATACGGAAAAGGCAAAATCTCACCGAAAAGCAAATCCCCAGAGTCCGGAATCTCTAAAAAGTTAATGTTCGTGGGTTCCGCAGAAGAAGATAAAGATGAGTTTACTTTTAAGTCAACTCATTCATGAAAGCGGTTGCTTATATCGGAATATCTACTTACCACGCATCGCCTCTAGATACTGACAAACAGTAATCAACCCCTCCTCGGATTCGATTAACTCAGCTGGTATTCCACTGAGGTGCTGGTTGTGCGTGTTAAGCCAGTGACGCATTTGATCCTCATTGTCGGTGACCATGAGAGATAAGGATAGATAGCATCGCAAAAAGACGACGGTAAGTTCACAGGATTTAGAGGTTGGGTCGATACCCCTGCGTGTGATTGAACTGTGGCCATGCCCAATGATTTGACTGTAGTGTTCTTTCGTAATGCCAAGACGATCGGCTGCTTGGATAAACGCCTTGGCCAGCACGGTTGCACTGTCTGACTGATTGAGAGGGGGTATGTTCATTGAATGACCTTGATGTGCTTACCCATAATAAGAGCATAAAAAGTGCAAAGGCATAATGCACCCTCTTTGCACTCCGACCGGTTTCGTAATTGCTCCGACATTTCACTGGTCATCAAAAAGATGATAGATGCCCTTTAACTTTTCTTGCTCTTCCTCAGACTCTTTCTGTAATTGTTCGAACCGAGGCATGACGAGTTTAGGCTGTTCTGCTTTCATTTCCGAATCAGCCCAATACTGGCCTAACTGATTGGCAAACACCAAATCATCCAGAGATCCAAGCAGGCCCAGCTCGAACGATCTGGCCCGACACTCTGGGAGCACCGCCAGTATCCTATCAAGTTCCTCTTGTTGCGTTTCGATCTTGAACTTGCAGCCATTGCCATACAATATCTCAGTGCGCATTTCCGGCACTTTATCAAGCTGAGACTCTTCGGCAATACACTGGCTGAGGATATAATTCTCAATCATCAGCGTATTGCGCAGCACAGGCGATAAGCCTTTTTCCGGATCAATGAAATGGTCGTCGTACTTGATATGATGCAGACTACCGTCGTGTTTGTTCCACAACACGATCTTCGGTATGACCCAAATACCGAGTTTGTCGTAGATATAGGAGCGTTGTTTGGGATACGGCACCCAGATGTCCGTGTCGGCATAACCCAGCGAGCGTAAAATGAAATCAACACTGCGGTTATGATAAGGTTTTTTGGGTAGTGACATGATCGTTTCCTGTGTTGTTATAAGAGCGGGTTGGGTTGGTATTCTCCGTCAACCAGTTTGCCCTTTGCGATCAGTCGGACATAGTCGCCTGGCAGGTGACGGTAGTCGCGTGATAAGCTGGAACAAAGCAACTCTTCGGAAGGGTAAGGATTCTGAGCCTCGCGGGCGGAGAACCGGGAAGCGGTTTTGATAAAATCAGGCAATCGGTGATACGACTGTATTTCGTCGACTAGATAACAGGGACCTTTTATCGTCCGTACATACGCCTCACGGCTGTCAAAATCCCCCCACCAGACTTTTCTCCCGTCAAAGGTAAAGACCGACGCGTTTTTAAGCTGCACACCGCTGGAGGTATCGTAGTTGGAATGAAAACGCAGATATCCTTCCGGCGGGAATCCACTGAAATCGGTGTTCTTGGGCGAAGGATCAAAAATGAAGTTATCTGCTGGCACAATCCGAAAGAAAGGCTCGTCTCTATCGAGCACCACCAACTTATGGATTTCGTGTGGGGCGCAATAGCCTGGGAAGTGTTGTTGTACGATGCCCCAGTAGTAGTCAAAACACTGGATGATGGAGAGAGTCTCTATCTCTACTGGAGGGTTGTCATCCACGGCTTGGTTAAATTGGACGAGTTGGTCGACATCCCTGTTTGTCAGTGATTTGATAACTGCTATTAAGGCATTGAGGGGCAGGGCGTGTGGATAGTCTGGATTGTCGAGCGTTATAATTATGAGCACTCTCACAATATCATTCAGCACGGAGCTGGCCGATTTAATGATCGCCCGCTGTCGCTCCTCTTCGATGAGTTCGGGGCTTTTTGTTTCCAGCAGATACATTGAGGCGAGATGCTGGTGAAAGAAATTGGCTAGGATATACATGCCTGCAACGGCGATGTGTTCATTATCAAATAATCGTTGCCCGGCAATTTCTAATGGTGCAGGTCTACTAAAGGTGTTGTCCATTTCTAGCTCTTGGATAAGCGACGTGTAAACATCACAGGCTCTGTCGCCAAAGCAGCCTATCGTGTAAAGCACATCGACCAGGTTATCTGCTGACAAAGGTGTATCGCCCCGGGGCAAGAAGGGGTCTTGACTATCCAGTTTCATCAAGTAATACGAGAACGGGAACTGTTCTGTAAACATAGCGATAAATAGTCTGGATTGGGCAATATAGAGTGAATCGTTGTGGCTATCGGCGATCACTTGGCGCAGATAAAAGAGCACTTGTGAATCGATGCGGGTTAAGAGCGCTTGCGCCGTCATAGGTTCTGCGTGCTTGTAAAAATAATGAATATGCTCATGTCTCAATGTGGGCGGTAGAATCTGTACCATGGTCTTCGTTATCCTCTCGTGTCGCAATCGCTGTCAACGGCATTGTCACCGGTGATGCTTTCATATTGTTTGAGGATGGCCACTTTTCGATAAGCACGGGTAACCACCACCCGTCGTAGCGGGTGAGTGGGGGAGATGATCTTGCGTAACAAACCGGTAAACTGTCGCCTGAACTGACTGAGCGGAATTTCCGTTTTGCTGACATTTTCCAATTGAATCAGTATTGTCGGGTTCGACGGCACGGTATCAAAATCAATGAGATCGCCAATCTCCCAATCGCATTCGGTCATCAAATCATCCAGAATCGGCATAATCAGGTCGCCGTTCTCATCGGTTTCGAGCGTGACGGTCCAGCCATAGGGGCGTTTAGACCGGGCGGTAGGTCGAGCGGTAGACATAATGTCTCTCCTGCTGTAATTGGTACTGATGTGTTTTCTGTTGGTGTGATCCGTTGCTTATCCACAAACAGCAGTGGTACACCCAAATACGATTCAATCTCTGCGATCGACCAGAACCTGGTTTTAGGACCCTCGTGCTGATAGAGGTAGCCGAGAAAATAACGACCGTTGTTATCGATCAACACGTCGTAGCACTCTTCACCAGACGTGTTGTCCTTCTCCTGCGGCATTTCCGCTAGGGGTTTGTAGCGCATTCGTGCGGTCAGCTTATGCATGGTCGTATCACTGTGTTCGTTATTGGTATGAAAGGAATTTTCCGAAGACCGTTAAATGCCATCTTCAACTGCCTGTTTCAAAATCCGGAGTATCAAAAACACGCCATGCCAGGCCTGTTCATTTAAGGTGGGATTCGATCTGACCAATTGCTCAAGTACGGTCAGCAGGGCACTGACGTTGGATAGCGTATCGCCGTACTGACCGCAGATGAGCGGGTTCTTTGTGCCAATATTTTCAAAATCCTTCATAGGAATTTCCTGTTGTTGCCATGTGAGGTAATGAGCTGTTCAAGTTGAATAAGGGTGACTGAATTCTTCAAGCTGTTGAGCAAATCGTTCAAACAGCGTATTGATCAGCGCCTTTTGATCACAGACACTGCTGTGCTGAATTTTGTGATAGGTCCAAGTAGCGATGGCTTCTTGATTCGAGTTGTCAGCGAGATGACCTAATAGGACGACCAGGTCGTCATCGTCTTTGGCAATGTTGAATCGCAGGCAGATTGCATCAGCGATGCGCAAGATCGTCTGTTGGATGGGTTTAGCTTCCACCGTGAAGGGATTGGCTTGCTCAAGAACATGGAAATGATTCATCAGTTACTCCTGGTCAGACGCTGTGGTGTCTGATGGGTCGAGTTGGGTTTTCAATAAACGCTCAAACGCTGAGCCATCTCGTCGGGTGAGGTTGGGTACAAAGCGGGAATACACGCGAAACAGCATTTCCGTGGTGGTGTGTCCCATTTGTCGTGCTATCCATTCGGGGTTTTCGCCGGCGGCCAGCCAGAGCGTTGCCGTTGTATGTCGTGATTGGTAGGGACGACGTTTTTTTAAAGCCCATATGACGGAGCAGGGGATACCAGACACGTTTGGTAATGTTGTTATTATCCAGCGGTTGGCCCAGGCGATTGCAAAACACAAACTCGTGTTCGCCGGTTATTTTTTTCTGTTCCTTCAATGCATCATATACCGGTTGACTCATCTCGATTTCACGTAGCGATCCATCATTTTTCGTTGTCGTGATTTCGCCGCGCACCAGTGTTTTTCTGACCAGGATTTGTTGCCGATCAAAATCAACATAGCGCCACTGCAGGCCATTGATTTCAGCACTGCGCATGCCCGTAAAAAAACGTACCGTGTAATAACAACTAAAGTCGGCGCGCACCGTACTGATGATTTTCTGAACCTGTTCAATGGTGAAGGGTTCAACCTCTGTTTTGGGGACTCTCAACGATTTGATGCCGCGGCAGGGCGAATTGAACTCAAATCGGTCTGCCGCTTCATTTAAGATCTGACGCAGCGGTGTCATGGTGTGGTTGATGTGTTCAGCGGACCAGGTTTCATTGCCCGATCGGCCCGGTAGTTTGGAAATCTTCGCCCGAAAAGCCAGTATTTCCGCTTTTGTAACCTGACTTACAGCTTTTTTCTCGAAATAGGGTGTCAGGTAGCGATCCAGCGTACCGCGAACATGCGTTTTGTGCGTTGAGCGCCATCCGACTTCACTTTCGTGATACCACAGATTGGCAAAGTCACTAAACAAAGGTGTGTCAGCATGAATTTGCGCAATGCGTTCATTGTGCTCTGTAAATTGCGCTGCCTTTTTTGAGCTCGGAAAGTACTTGGCGTAGTCGAAGATACCCAGCGTAATCTCTGCTTCGATGCGCTCCAGAATCTGTTTGGCGCGCTTTCGGTTGGGTGGGTTATCTTCAAGCTTGGTTTGCTCACGGCATCGCACGCCGCGATACCGGAATTCGATGACCAATCGGCTGTAACGACTATTTATGCTTCCCACGATTGGCCCTCCCTACGCTACGCCTTGCAGTAATGTGTCAATTGCAGGGGGCCGAACCATGTCTTCTTCAATGCGTTCCCACACGTACAAAATCTTCCGACCGCCGAAAGGGCGGATGTAATGGATGCCTTCCAGTAATACTGAGTCCTTCAGTTGTTCGCGTATGGTTCGAGGGTCGTATTTGATTTTTTTCGCCAATTCCTGAGTGGTTAAGTAAGTCGTGATCATAATGCATGCCTCATATGTGATTTAAATGGCTCGAATATGATTATTATACATCATAAATGACTCTGTCAAGCTTTAAATGGCTCATATCTGAGGTATTTGGTATGATGAGTGAGTATTTTGATTCTTTGGTGATGCAAAATGATCCGTGTTCTTTTCAAGCAAATGCTTGATGACAAGTCGTTTAGGGATAAGCGACGCATAACTCTCGGTGAAGTGAGTGAGCAAACTGGTATAAGCAGGGCAACACTGACAAGAATTTCCAATGTGCCAGGCTATAACACTAATACAGATTCGTTGGATTTGTTGTGCAGCTATTTTGAATGTGAGCCAGGAGAATTATTGCAACGAGTTAGCGAAATAGAAACGGATGAAAAACCGTGACGGATAATTGATGAACCGCATTCCTTTGTTCAGAAATTGGAGTCACTAGATAAGAGACTCGATGTTTGTCAGTGTAGTTCCAGAATGCGAAGTTTAGCGATCAGTCGTTTTTGTTGTCTGGTATTTTGGTGAAATTTTTCGTGGTCACCGTTTGGCCACTACGCATAAAACGGACGATAGTGGCTCATTTAAGCTTTCAGTCATTAATTGTTGTATATAAATTCTTCTCGTGGAGTGATGGTCGCAATCTGGTCGCAATTTGGTCTCAATCAAAAAAATCACCTTTGGGACCAATCTCTGCTAACAGTCATTTCGATGTGAATTATTAGGCAGAAAAACCCGAAATGGCCCGCCCTGCAGGAGTCGAACCTGCCACCTTCCCCTTAGGAGGGGGACGCTCTATCCTGATGAGCTAAGGGCGGATGGAAGCATTTTACCAGATTTTGACCTTTCTCCTAAGTACCAAATTGCTCGGTGGGAGTCTTTGGGAGGGGTGTTG
>PIVM01000499.1 GCA_003353945.1 Gammaproteobacteria bacterium | reverse complement strand
ATTAAAATCAATTTTATTTTATTTATCCGATACGTATCAAGTAAGGTTCTCTTACATATTTATCTTCAACATATTGATCTACAGTTGCATAATTATCTGAATAATAATTTTCTCTTTTTCCTCTTACTGTTTCTATTATTAAAATTGTTATAACAATAATTATTATTGCTATAAATATTATTCTGTTTCTTGTTATGCCTTTTATCATTTTTATATAATAAACGATTATTTATATTTTTTGTTTTAAAAATTTTAAAGAAGTACCGGATGTTATTTCAAAAAAGAATCAAACCGTAGAAGAAAATGTGGCCTAAGTATAAAGTTATTTAAAATTGATTTTTATTAACTTATTAAAATATTATTAAAAATGTTGAGTTTTAAAAATTTTGACGAAGTATCATATGTTATTTCAAAAAAGAAAATTAATACAATTCTCATTATTTTGGGAAGTATTCACTTAATCGCATTTGGGTTTGGTATTTTTCATTTTATGAATAATGTAGAATATGAAACAAAAATATCAAATAAAAAACTTGAAGGTTATGAATGTACAAACTTATCACCAATTACTATGGATCTTCATTATAATTTTGGAATCCTTGATAAATTGCCAACTGATATGGATTTGATAAATTATTATGAAGATGATTATTATTATTCATATCCACGAATAATGGGATATATACATGAATCTGAATATATGACATGGGGAAATTGTTATAGTGAATCATATGAAATGTGTAAAACAGATATGAAACAAACTTGTAAATCTATTATATCTGACACAAGTAATTTTTTTATAAGAGATCATACTTATACATTACGAGAATATGGAGAAGATGTAGTAAGACAAGACCAATTTTGTGGACTTTTTGATACAGATTTTAATAATTGCTGGGGTAGTAAATATACTTCTCAGATGTGGATAGTAGAAGGAAATGATATTAATAAATGTAAAAATGATTTTGAAGATTTTTGTGAAGATATTTTACCAGAATTATATTGTCAGCCGTGGTTGGAAGAAATCCCACCTTATTCTTGTAGTAGAACACGAAAAACAGACATTTTATCAGCAGTAGGACAAAGTTTTGCTGTCATTGAAATGTCATATTGTTTTTTGATTATTGTTATTGCTAGTTATTATAAATATAAATATAAAAAGAATCAAACAGTTGAAGAGAATGTGTACGAAACGGAAGTTTAACGATGTAAATGAATAAAAAAGAATCCAAATATATTACAATCTGTACAAAAGAAATTAAAAGCATTTTGTTTTAATCATAGGTCCTCTTAATTTATATCTATATATGGGGTGAATAATTTTTTATATAAATGATTATTTATATTTTTTGTTAAAATTTCTATATAATAAGTCCATTATATAGAAATGTTTTTAAAAAATTAATAGAAAAGACCAATTAACATTTATAATTAGGTCTTGAACTTTTTCTTAATTTAATAATTTCTATTTTTTGTTCTATTATTTCTTTTTCTAATATTTGATTTAAATTAGTTAATCTTTTAATATCTTCATTACTATTAAACATATCAGCATCTACATTTACTAATTCTTGTTCTAATTCCTCATTTGAATCAACTAAATCACTTGATTTATTTAATATGTCCTTACATCCTTTTTTTAAAATTTTATTCTGACATTTTAATTCTTCATTTGTTT
>PIVM01000498.1 GCA_003353945.1 Gammaproteobacteria bacterium | reverse complement strand
AAAACAAACCAAACTCGGATTTGCATGACAACTTCAACTCTCACAACTCAACAGAGAGGATGGTTTGATCTACTTGATGACTGGTTGAAACGTGACCGTTTCGTCTTCATCGGTTGGTCTGGTATACTTCTCTTGCCTTGTGCCTATCTTTCCATCGGTGGATGGATGACAGGTACAACATTCGTCACTTCATGGTTCACACACGGATTGGCAACCTCCTACCTGGAAGGTGCTAACTTCCTTACCGCTGCTGTCAGCACACCAGCTGATGCCATGGGTCACTCACTTCTACTCCTCTGGGGACCGGAAGCACAAGGCGACTTCGTTCGCTGGTTACAACTCGGAGGTCTCTGGGCTTTCGTCGCTCTTCACGGAGCATTTGCACTGATCGGTTTCATGCTTAGGCAATTTGAAATCGCTCGACTCGTCGGTATCCGTCCTTACAATGCGATTGCGTTTTCTGGTCCTATCGCTGTATTTGTCAGTGTCTTTCTTATTTATCCGCTGGGCCAATCTTCATGGTTCTTCGCTCCCTCCTTTGGGGTAGCGGCGATCTTTAGATTCCTGCTCTTCCTTCAAGGTTTCCATAACTGGACACTCAACCCCTTCCA
Source organism: Gammaproteobacteria bacterium (assembly GCA_003353945.1). Taxonomy (GTDB): domain Bacteria; phylum Pseudomonadota; class Gammaproteobacteria; order Pseudomonadales; family PIVM01; genus PIVM01. Next base: position 1,069 of record PIVM01000498.1, on the reverse strand, counting down.
CATGATGGGCGTTGCTGGTATCCTTGGTGGTGCTTTACTCTGTGCGATCCACGGGGCAACTGTCGAAAACACACTATTCGAAGATGGCGAACAGTCCAACACATTTAAGGCCTTTGAGCCAACACAAGAGGAGGAAACTTATTCGATGGTTACGGCGAACCGTTTTTGGTCGCAGATCTTTGGGGTTGCGTTTAGTAATAAGCGTTGGCTTCATTTCTTTATGTTGTTTGTTCCTGTCATGGGTCTTTGGACATCTTCTATTGGCATCATTGGGCTTGCTCTTAATCTTCGTGCTTATGATTTTGTGAGTCAGGAGATTCGTGCAGCAGAAGACGTGGAATTTGAAACGATGTATACAAAAAATATACTTCTCAACGAAGGACTCAGAGCGTGGATGGCAACAGCAGATCAACCTCACGAAAACTTTGTTTTCCCTGAAGAAGTTCTTCCTCGCGGCAACGCACTCTAAAGTTTACAACTCAGGGTCCAAGATATAATAGTCATAACTGAACTAAAAACTTTGGACCCAGTTGTTGACCTCTACCTAAACACTGAACTCACTCAACAGCAAATTGCTGACCAAATGGGGTTTAGTAGGAAAAAAGTAAAGAGCATCCTCCTGAAAAATGGAGTGTCTCTCAAAGCGAAACGAAAGAACATTGGAGGCAGGAAACCAGACCCAAAGTGGGGGAGTTTACTTTTAGAAGCAGTTGCCCGTAAAGGAATGACTTTGCTTGAAGATGTAAACTGCCCTGCGGTCTTTCAACGAGTTTCAGTTGCATGTCCCCATCACCCTGAAGGGAGAAAAGTAATGGTAAAGGCAATCATCAACTCCAAGCATTGCTGCCGCACGGGTAATGCTCAGTCCCCAGAGGTTCGGGCAAGACAAGCAGCATCATTCGCATCTATGTGGGATGACCCTGAAAAGAAAATCCCCTTACTCAGAAGTGCTTCTGGACACTATGGATCAGACAGAACAAAACTCTATGTTTGTAAAATCCTAACATCAAACAAAGAGCAAGTTCTAAAATTTGGAAGATCTGAGCGCGGACCCAAAAGATTTGGATCG
>PIVM01000497.1 GCA_003353945.1 Gammaproteobacteria bacterium | reverse complement strand
CCGGGCGATGGCATCCAGCATCTAACAGATTCATCTAATTGCATACTTTGTGGTAGGTCACTTACTTGTTGGGTAGTGTCCCATTCTGGGACTCGAAGTTGTCTCCAACTTCGAACACCACCCCCTCATCTGTAGTGATCATGGATGACTACAGGTGACGACTCCAAGTTTATCCCTCAGGTACGTATGTTCCTTGAGTGTGTGCGATCCTTTCGTTAACAGATCCGCGGGTTGTTCTTTTCCTGCTAGTCGTACAATCTCTATGGCGCCCTGCTCGCATAGGCTCTGTACGTAATGCAGTTTCATCATGAGGTGGCGAGCCTTCTTCTGGCCCATGCCGCGCATGGCAAGCCGTCGTACGCCATCGTTGTCTTCGTGCAGGATCGGTGGGTGTGTAATGTCCATTTTTAATTCTTCCGCGAGGTTTTGCATTCCAGCTGTGGCTACTGCTGCTTCATATAATGCGATATACTCCGAGGCGTTCGGTGAGTCAGCGACGGTTGTTTGTAAGTGGCTTCTCCACAGCACCGGTGTGTTACCCAGATGTATTACGTAGCCTGTTATGCTGCGTCCTCGCTTAGGATCCACTCCGTAGGCGGCATCTACGTAGGTGTTCAATGTAGGACTCTTGCCTTGTGTCTTATACGTTAACCCGTGATGTTTAGTACCACTGATGTATCTCAGTAAACGTTTAATCCTGTCCCAGTCTCTGTGACAGGGTGCCGTCATGCTGGACGCTAATCGTCCTACTGCGAATGATAGATCCGGTCGTGTACAATTTGCTAAGTACATTAATTGTCCTAGTATTCTTCGAAATAATACCGTGTATGTTGCATCCAGCGTCTCATCTTTTCCAACATGTTGTGAATCCCACGGTGTGCCTCTGGGCTTCACGTTTGTATATTCTGTTTCATTCAGTATTTTCTCAACATATGCTGTTTGTTCTAGTGTAATGTGTTCTTCATTCTGGTGGACACCAATGCCGAGCATGTGGGTGGCTTTGCCCAGTCTTTTTATGTCATAAATGTTTTCTAGCTCATTGAGCTGCTCCTCGGCCCTTTCCTTTCCACCTGAACTGGTAACTAAAACGTCATCAACGTATATGAGTAGTATTTCATTGTATCCATTGGTATCCCTGGTGAATAAACAGTGATCTATGACTGAGCGTTTGTATCCTAACGTTTTAATGCTGGATGCGATTGCATCGTGCCACTTCTTCCCACTTATAGGGCATCCGTATAATGCCTTTTTGAGTAGACATACTTTCTTACTGTCTGCATGGTTGTATATTCCATATGGTTGGCACACGTAAACGTCTTCATTCATGTCAGCATTCAAGTAAGCATTGGGGAAGTCTGCTTGTAGGACGACTTGTCCTGTTGCGGCTGCTGCTGCGAATAAGAGTCGTACCGTGGATATTTCCGCGACAGGCGAGTAGATTGATTCGGGTGGCCGTGCGAACTTATCGCCGGACCCGTTAGCACACCACCGTGCCTTGTATTTAACAATGTTTCCATTTTCATCCCGTTTGTCGCGGTAGGTCCACACCCCTGGTAGAACTTTCATGTTGTTTGTTCTATCCACTAGTACCCAAGCGCCTTTGTCGTGGAGTTCTTTGACTTCACGTTCCATCGCTTCCCTCCAGTGTCTTATGTGGATTGCTTGTTTCCAACTGCCCGGTAGGTTGT
>PIVM01000060.1 GCA_003353945.1 Gammaproteobacteria bacterium | reverse complement strand
CTCATTGATGGTTAACAACTGAAAATCATCCACCCTGCTGGCATATATGGCGGGGGGATTCTTCTACGTACAAATCAGTTAAATACATAGAGATTCAAATGTCCGCTTGTGCGACTTCCGGTTACTGCTGACCGGGCAGATCAACTATAAGGCAACTTCCGCAAATCGAGATGAACAGACACTAATCAAATTTTCTACCAAAAGAGGTTTGAGCTACCACATATCAATACTCGCTGATCACCCCATCAACACCCGCTTGGCTTCATTCACCTTCGCTGCAAGATAATCACTGCCGCCATGATCAGGATGCAACTTTTGCATCAATTTTCGGTGAGCTTGTTTAATATCGGACTTTGAAGCGCCTTCATCCAAACCCAAAATGGAGAGCGCTTCCTGGCGGTTCATCGAACCGTCATTAGACGTATATTCTCGACGCTGCTGCGCTTGCTCGTCAAACTGCCAACTGTCACCGAAGCGTTTGTTCAAATAAGCCTGCAGGAGCTGCACTGATTCATCATCGTGTTGCTCGCAATATCGGTAAAGCCCTTTAATCTGCTCCTCATCCAGCTCACATAATCGCTTGCCCTGTAATGGCCCTTTTAGGACCTCACCGTCAAGCTGGCCGGTATCGTGATCCAACATCATCAGCAATAGTTCCGTCCTCACTTCAGACTGATTACCCTGCTGCTTTGTTTTGGATTGATATGTTTTGGCTTGATTGGTTTTGTAGAGCTGTTGCAGGAGCGGAAAAAAACGTATCAACAAGGGCAGAAAACGCTGCAGGGCCGCCACCAAACCAGCAGCCAATACGGCTAACCAATGGGCTCTGCCTGTGACTGCCAAAATAACGCAAACACCGAACAAGGTAATGACGGAAATTTTCGCTATCTTCGCTTTATCCAGCTTATGGCTGTTTTGCTTAAACCAGCGGATACCGTATAAGATGGCGGCTATTGCAATTACAAGAATCAGTGCTCTTGGCATAGTCTGTCAACTGTCACTTCGCGAGTTGTTCCAACAGCAATTTGGCCGAGGAGGCGGATGTTGTCTGCACATAGTCCAGCAATGCCTCTTTCCCGCCTGTTGCATAAACAGCGACCGCCGACAGTAACGCTGCCAGTTCATCGGCGCTGGATTCATTAAACGCGTGATACGCGCCTCCGCTTAGATGTGCGATCTGTGTAAACGCCTTTGCCACACCAGCATCGTATCCTTCCTGAAAAATAAATATGGGACATTGTAATATGCCCAGTTTGCCAGCCAACTGGCACAATTGATCGATATTTTCCTCCAGTGCATCACCGATAAAGACCAGCGCATTGAGCTTGTGCTGTTTATTTTCTTCAATCGCATGAGCCAATACTTTTTTGATCTGTGTATAGCCTCCCAGACACTGCACCCGGGTCATTTCTGTTAACAATGTCTCGCTCTCAAAACACCAGGGCGTGTAATGAAACTCGTTAAGGCCTCGGTAATAACACAGCTGTACCGCCAGACCACCCTTGTGTTTACCCTCGCCTATACCCGCGTGCTTGGTGGCCTGAAACATCTCTGCCTGTAATTGACTGGCTCGATCCCAGCTGGGTTGACGACTGGCAGTGGCATCAATCGCAAATATCAGACGACCCGACACTTCTTTAGCCTGCACTTGCAGCTGGCCGGCCTGAGTGAGAAATTCACTGATCTGATGCTGATTTGATTTTTTTGCTGGATGCTTGCTTGGCGGTTTGGGCATTTTTCGCTTCCTTAACGGAGATACAAACTATACCGAAATTTTCCTATGCAACTCAATCTTCCTAACGACAAAAACAAAAAACCCTGCCGATAGACAGGGTTTTTTATTGAGGCTTAGGCGCTTAACCTAAATAATGGTCAGGCGCACTACATCATACCGCCCATACCACCCATACCGCCCATGCCACCCATATCCGGCATAGCAGGTCCAGCAGCACCCTTCTCTTCAGGCGCTTCAGCAACCATCACTTCCGTGGTGATCATCAGCCCAGCAACAGAGCCAGCCGCCTGCAGTGCAGTACGGGTTACCTTGGCAGGATCGAGAATACCCATCTCAATCATATCGCCATACTCGCCGCTGGTTGCGTTAAAGCCGTAATTGCCTTTGCCCTGCCTGACCTTATCCAACACAACAGAAGCTTCATCACCGGAGTTAGTAACGATTTGACGCAAGGGCCATTCCATCGCACGTAACGCAGCATTGATGCCATGATCCTGATCTTCGTTGTCACCCTTAAGATCCGACATTGCTTGAATGGCACGCACCAAGGCTACGCCGCCACCGGCAACAACACCTTCTTCTACAGCAGCACGAGTAGCATGTAGAGCGTCTTCAACGCGGGCTTTCTTCTCTTTCATTTCAATTTCGGTCGCAGCTCCCACTTTAATCACTGCTACACCGCCAGCCAGCTTGGCAACGCGCTCCTGCAGTTTTTCACGATCGTAGTCAGAAGTCGTATTTTCGACCTGAACACGAATTTCGTTCACTCGTGCTTCTATACCCGCTTTATCACCGGCACCATCAACGATGGTAGTGTTATCCTTATCCATGGTGACTCGCTTGGCAGTACCCAAATGCTCCAGTGTGGCACCTTCCAGATCCAAGCCTACTTCTTCAGAAATCACTGAAGCACCCGTCAGAGTGGCAATATCTTGCAGCATCGCTTTACGGCGATCACCAAAGCCAGGTGCCTTACAGGCTGCTACTTTCACGATGCCGCGCATGTTGTTGACAACCAGAGTGGCCAGCGCTTCACCTTCAACATCCTCTGCTACAATCACCAGCGGCTTGCTGGCTTTGGCAACCTGCTCCAGTAATGGCAGCAACTCGCGAATATTGGAGATTTTTTTGTCGACCAGCAGAATGAACGGGCTTTCCTGCTCACAGGTCATGTTTTCGCTATTGGTAATGAAGTAAGGAGACAGATAACCACGATCAAACTGCATGCCTTCTACCACATCCAGTTCATTATCCAGTGCGGTACCTTCTTCAACGGTAATAACGCCTTCCTTACCGACCTTTTCCATCGCTTTGGCAATAATATCACCAATCGAATCGTCGCTGTTGGCAGAAATGGTCCCCACCTGGGCAATCGCTTTGTTATCTTCACAAGGCGTAGCCATTTTCTGGATTTGCTCCACCGCGGCGGCAATTGCTTTATCAACACCACGCTTAAGATCCATCGGATCCATACCAGCGGCAACTGACTTCAAGCCTTCATTGAGAATGCTTTGTGCCAGTACGGTCGCTGTCGTGGTGCCGTCACCGGCCACATCAGAGGCTTGTGAAGCAACCTCCTTAACCATTTGTGCGCCCATGTTTTCGAATCGGTCTTTCAGCTCAATTTCTTTTGCTACGGAAACGCCATCTTTAGTCACGGTTGGCGCACCAAAGGACTTCTCCAGAATAACATTGCGGCCTTTTGGCCCCAGGGTAGCTTTCACCGCATCAGCCAGAACATTCACTCCGGCAAGCATTTTTTGACGGGCGGAATCGCCAAATTTCACGTCTTTAGCCATTTTCTTTCTTTCCTTTAATCAAATAATTTATCGAAAAATGATGGATAACCCATGGACTTAGCCAATGGATTTAACGCCGTAATCAGCTCTCTACCACACCGTAGATTTCATTTTCACGCATGATAATCAGTTCATCACCATCCACCTTGATGGCATTGCCAGAGTATTGGCCAAATACCACGATATCGCCTTCTTTAACATTCAGCGGTCGGATTTCTCCACTGTCGAGCAAAGCACCGGTGCCTACCGCAACGATTTCACCCTGATTAGGCTTCTCCTTCGCAGAACCTGGCAGCACGATACCGCCAGCCGACATTTGTTCCTCTTCCTTGCGCTTGACTATAACGTTGTCATACAGCGGACGAATTTTCATTTGTTTCATTCTCCAAAGCAGTTTGTTTGTTATCCAATGTGATTTAACAGGGTCTTTATTTGGTGGCATCCACCAATATTTCAAGCCCCTTTTAGCACTCTCTCGTAAAGAGTGCTAATAATAGCCACCTGATGTTGTGGGTCAAGAGCTTGTCTCTCAACTTTTTCATCCGGTTTAGAGTGAACAATTCCGCCACCTGGTCAGTATTTAGTCAGAGGCAGACATATTCATTAGGTGTTCGGGTAAATGGGGCTGTTTGGAGGGAATTCAATATGTTGAGGAAATATTCTTATGAAATAGTCGCCTACAACAACAATTGAATGGGTGATCAACCCATATGAGCCTGTCCGAGAAAGGATACATATCGATCAACTCTATGGCTATTATGCTCAACCTTAATCGCTATTTTTCAACCCTGTCGCATTCGCCTTCGATCACATTCTGCCCCCCCTCTGAATGCTGTGACTGGCGCTGCCGCCGATGTTCGTGCTGATGTCGATGCTGAAATTGCTGCTGGTTAAATGGATCGACAGTAGCCCCCATGGAAGCCTGAGACATCACAAACATACCACTATTCATCAACTTACTGGCCAGCCAGCGTCGAGTCAGAGGTAGCAGACAACAAAAACCAAACGCATCGGTCACAAATCCCGGTGTTAGCAGCAAGGCACCACCAATCGCGAGTAATAAACCTTCCAGTAATTCGGTCGCCGGTATCTGGCCACTGTTCAGGCGTTCCTGCACTCGCAATAAGGTGTGCAATCCCTGCCGCTTCAATAAGCTGATGCCAATCACCGCCGTTAGCGCCACCAAGCCAATAGTCTGCCAGGCACCGACCAACTGGCCGACTTTTATCAACAGCCACATCTCCAACATGGGCACAATCAGAAACAGTAAAAACAAGCCTCGCATGGCAATACCTACTCAAAAAAACGGAATGTAATCTTTAATCTGTGCAAATACCGGGGTTTCAAGCGTTACCCCGGCATTTTCTGTAAATGGTCACCATGGAAAAACCCATGGAATACTGCAATAATGCGCCGGTTTTGGCGATTATTCATCATCTAACAAACTGTTTTTTGACGTAACAACATGAAACATGACGTAACAACACAATAAGGCAAATCATTATGAATATCGAAGGTAAAGTGATTGTAGTTACCGGTGGCGCTCAGGGGCTGGGGTTGGCTATGGCCGAGTGTCTGGCAAAAAAAGGCGCTAAGCTGGCATTGGTCGATCTTAATGAGGACCGCCTGAATGAGGCTGTTTCCAAATGCAAAGCGCTGGGGGGCGATGCCAAACTCTATCTCTGTAATGTGTCAAAAGAAGACGATGTGGTCGATTTGTTTAATCAGGTCGTTGGCGACTTTGGCACGCTTGATTGTGTAGTGAATAATGCCGGGATTTTGCGCGATGGACTGCTCATCAAGGCCAAAGACGGTGAAATCGTCAAGCGCATGTCTCTGGCTGAATGGCAGGCCGTCATCGATGTGAATTTAACCGGCGTCTTCCTCTGTGCACGTGAAGCGGCCACCAAAATGATCGAGCTGAACAGCAAGGGCGTGATTATCAATATCTCCAGCCTGTCCAAAGCGGGCAATATGGGACAAACCAATTATTCCGCTGCCAAAGCCGGTGTTGCGGCCATGACCGTCACCTGGGCCAAAGAATTATCCCGTTACGGTATTCGCTCTGCCGGTATCGCGCCCGGATTTATCGAAACCGAGATGGTGGCTTCAATGAAACCTGAGGCACTGGATAAAATGCGTGCAGGCATCCCGTTGAAACGCCTGGGCCAACCCGATGAGATTGGCAGAACTGTTGAATACATTATTGAAAACGATTATTTCACCGGGCGTATTATTGAAATGGATGGTGGTATTCGCATTTAGATCGTTTTTTTCTGATCAATAAAGGAACGGTCGCAAATGAATTCACCCGATGACGCAATTCACAGTTGGCGAGAAGCGTTCGCCATCTACCTGAACCCAAGGGTGATGACCATGTTTTTTCTCGGCTTTGCTGCCGGGTTACCGTTCCTGATGGTTTTTTCCACCCTGTCCTACTGGCTCATTGACAATAACATCAGCCGCACTACCATCGGCTTTTTTGCCTGGGTGGGCATCACTTATTCGGTGAAAGTCTTTTGGGCGCCGGTGGTTGATCGCCTTAAGCTACCGCTGCTGGGCAACTGGCTTGGCCAACGTCGCAGCTGGATTCTGCTTGGGCAGCTGGGCATTGCGCTGGGATTGGGCGGATTGGCACTGTCTGATCCAAGCCAAAATCTACACGCCGTTGTGGCATTGGCGCTACTGGTGGCCTTCTCATCAGCCACACAGGATATTTCCCTGGATGCCTATCGCATTGAAGCTGTGGTACCAGAATATCAGGGGGCGATGTCGGCCACTTATATTTTTGGCTATCGAGTCGCCATGTTAGTGGCAGGGGCAGGCTCCCTCTATATTGCCGATTTTTACTCCTGGCAAACCGCCTACTTCAGTATGGCAGCGCTGATGGCTGTGGGTATTGTGACCGTACTGGGCGTCAGTGAACCGAAACAAGCCCTCAAGGCCGGCACCGACTTGCTTGAACAAAAAACCGTTGCCTTCGTTGAACAGTCCCGACATCTACCCCCACGCCTACATCGAATTGTGGCGTGGTTTACCGGCGCAGTAATATGCCCATTCGCTGACTTTTTCAAGCGTAACGGCACTTTTGCTCTGGTGATTCTGCTGTTTATCGGCCTTTTTCGCCTGAGCGATATCACCATGGGGATTATGGCAAACCCCTTCTATTCCGACCTGGGTTTCAGTAAAAGCGATGTAGCCACCGTCGTAAAACTGTTTGGTTTTTTTGCCACCATATTGGGTTCAATTCTGGGGGGGGTATTGGTCGTGCGCTATGATGTGCTGCGCCCCTTACTACTGGGTGCCGTGTTGGTGGCACTGACAAACCTCTTATTCGCAGGCTTGGCAATGGTCGGCCCCGACCTTATGGGTTTGGCAATTGTCATCACAGCCGACAATTTCAGTGGCGGATTATCCAATGCAGCCTTTATTGCCTACCTGTCGGGCCTGACCAATCGCGCATATACGGCCACGCAATACGCCCTGTTCAGTTCAATCATGACCTTGCCCGGAAAATTTATCAGCGGTTTCTCCGGTATCGTGGTGGACAACTTGGGATACGTTCATTTCTTTATCTACGCCGGGGCTGTCGGTATTCCGGCCATTGTCCTGGTGCTTGTTTTGATGCGAAAAAAACGACAGCTTTCCAACGGTTAGACATCCCATCACCCTGGATTGAATGCTATGCTCACACCATGCACATACTAGAAGTAAAAGAATTAACCAAACATTACAAGACAGTCAAAGCCGTTAATGGCATTTCCTTTTCTATTCCAAAAGGCGTCTGCTTTGGCCTGCTGGGTCCTAATGGCGCCGGAAAAACGACCACGATAGAAATGATCGAGGGCATCACCAAGCCCACCAGCGGTGAAATCGATTATGAGGGCAAACCCCGAAACCGGCACTTTCGTGATGTTGCCGGCATCCAATTTCAGCAAACGTCTTTACCCGACTACCTGACGGTTAAAGAAACACTGAAACTGTTTGCCGGCTTTTACCGCAAGACCCTCTCGCTGCCAAGCTTGATCGAAAAATGCGACTTGCAGTCATTCACCGCTCAGTACTCAACCAAATTATCCGGCGGTCAACGTCAACGTTTATTGCTAGCACTGGCTTTGATCAATGATCCACAAATCGTTTTTCTTGATGAACCCACCACCGGGCTGGACCCTCAATCCCGACGCCGCTTCTGGACCTTAATTGAAGAAATCAAACAACAGGGCAAAACTGTACTGTTAACCACCCATTATATGGATGAAGCCGAGCATTTATGCGATGAACTACTGATCATTGATCACGGGGAAATTATCGAACAGGGTTCTCCCAGAGACTTGCTTGAAAAACATTTTGACCACACTCCCATTTTATTAAATCGCAGCGATTTTATACTCGACCCCGACAAAATGACCGAAGACGTTGTGATGGATGGCGAAGACGTTGTGATATTAAGCCGTGCGGTTGAAGATACCGTTCAATCCCTGATAAAAAACCATGTCACACTCACCTCCCTGCGAGTGAGGAATCCCACGCTGGAAGACCTGTTTATCAAATTAACCGGCCATCAATTAAGACAATAATATGAAGACGTTTTTTGCGTTGTTTATTGCACGGACCAAAGAATTCTATCGTGATCGTGGTTCACTCTCCTGGACTCTCATGTTTCCGATATTATTGATCGTCGGCTGCGCTGTGGCGTTTTCCAGTGACCAGGAAGAGTTGTTTACGATTGGCATTCTGGGCGAAGCCAATCAGTCCACACCGCAATTACAGTTTCTCAAGGCACCCTATACCGAGCTGGTTTATTACCAGGATGAGGAAAAAGCGCTACAAAGAGTCAAACACCATCAATTGCACTTGTTAATCAGCACAACACCTTCGTATCGCTACTGGATCAACCCTAACTCCAGCCAGGGCGAAGTACTGGAACTGTTTATAAAAAACAGCAACCAATCCTGGCAGCGCCAAATTATTGAAGGGCAGCAAATTCGCTATGTGGACTGGGTGATTCCCGGTGTATTGGGGATGAACATTATGTTTGGCTCCCTTTTTGGCGTGGGCTATTCCATCGTTCGTTACCGCAAAAACGGCGTGCTGAAAAGACTGCAAGCCACACCCATCAATGCGCTGCAATTTTTATCCGCCCAAGTTGCCTCTCGTCTGCTGATCGTGCTCACCGCCAGTTCGAGTATTTATACCGGCGCGCTATTTATTCTGGACCTACCCATGCTGGGCAGTTACTTAGACCTATTTCTGGTTGCACTGCTGGGCGCGCTTTCGATGATTTCACTCGGCCTACTGGTGTCAGCCCGCACCAATAGCGAAGAGCTGGCCGGCGGCATTCTCAATATGACCACCTGGCCGATGATGTTCTTATCCGGCGTCTGGTTTTCGTTGGATAATACGCCGGTTTATATGCAAAACCTGGCGCAACTGCTGCCACTCACACACCTGGTGCACGCAGCACGGGAAATTATGATTAACGGTGCTACGCTTGGCGAACTGAGCTTTGACCTTTGGGCAATGACGGCGATGGCGGCAGTCTTTATGACCTGGGCATCACTGAGTTTTCGTTGGTATAAATAGCGCTTTTTTGTAAGGCGTTATTGGAATCGTGCTTAAGCATGCAAGCCTATCATAAGTAGGGTGCGGCCCCCGCACCAATAGCACCCTACCCCGGTTTCGAAGGTGCGCGGGGCGCACCCTACGGAACAAAAAGCCGTGTCAAGCTTATCGAAATACCATCCAGGCATTAATCGCGAAAGTTCGTAAATTGCAGCGGTTGATCCAGTTTCGCTTCGCGTAACATCGCCATCACCTGCTGCAAGTCATCTCGTTTTTTGCCCGTCACTCGGACTTGCTCTCCCTGTACTTGTGCCTGCACCTTCAGCTTCTTTTCCTTGATCATCTTGACGATCTTCTTAGCCAACAACTGCTCCAGGCCATTTTGCAGCGTAATCACTTGTTTCACCTGCTTGCCCGTCGCTTCGATATCACCCGGCTGCATAGCCAGCGGGTCGATCTTGCATTTGATCAGGGTACCGCGCAACATGTCCTCCATCTGCGTGACCTGAAAATCGGCATCGGCCGTCAGCGTGACGGATAATTCCTGACGCTCAAAACTGGCACCCACCCCTTTAAAATCAAATCGTGTCTCTATCACCCGGCTGGCCTGATCTATCGCATTGGTAAATGCATGTAAATCGACTTCGGATACAATATCAAATGATGGCATGAAGGGCTTTCCTCTGTTAATTTGCTTCAGTGCAAAATAGGCGCGAATAGTAGCATCCTTGAAAAAGGCTTTACATCCTATGGAATCAAATAGTACAAAACCCAAACCGCATTGGCATATTCTGGGTGCTGGCGCTATCGGCTGCCTGTTTGCCAGTTTTCTGATTCGAAGCGGTCACTCCGTGACATTGCTGGTGCGAGACGGAAACAAAGCGGGTTTGTTTGATAAGCAAGCCTGTATTCGGGTGGACAGTACCACCGATCAAAGTGAAGAATGGACCTGTCAGGCAAAACCCAGTGAAGAAGTAAACTATACCATTGACTCTTTAATGGTTTGCACTAAAGCACATCAGACCCTGGCGGCTCTCGAATCAATCAAACACTGTTTAACACCGGACAGCACCATTATCTTAATGCAAAACGGCATGGGTGTTTATGAGCAGATACAACAGCACATCCCAGGATTGAACATTTTTCATGGCAGTACAACGGAAGGCGCATGGCAGCAATCGCCTTTTCATATCGTTCATGCCGGCGTGGGCACGACTCAAATAGGATCACTCAGCGGGAAGCCAGCCAACAATATCCTCTCTAAGTTCATCACCAGCTTGCAAATACTGGGTGTCGACATTGGGTTTTCCCAAGAGATCGAAAAAATACTCTGGCGCAAACTGGCAGTAAATTGCGCCGTGAATCCATTGACCGTGTTGTACCAATGTCGCAATGGTGAACTACTCGATAATCAACAAACACGGCAAACCATTTCGCTGCTTTGCCACGAAATCACGGCAGTGGCGAACGCTTGGGACCATGCTGATTGGCTTGAACAACTCGAAGAAGATGTGTTGACTGTTATCCGAAAAACGGCTCAAAACCGCTCCTCCATGTTGCAAGACCACCTTAGAAACACACCCACCGAAATTAATTTCATTACGGGCTATTTATTGGATCTTGCAGAAAAACAAAATATTTGCTGTCCAGAAAATCAAAAATTGTACAATCATGTCAAACAGTTGCAGGGCTGATCTCACACGATGCCTTTAGATTTTAAAAGCGTCTTGCGCTGTTAACTCAAAAACCCACCTCGCAAGCAGTATTGACTTGACCTCAGTGATGGATATACTCGCCACACAACGGTTCTTGATAGATTAAAAGGGAACACGGTGCGGTCGACACCCAGTCGACACTAATCCGTGGCTGTTCCCGCAACTGTGAACGTGGAGCACTTCTCTGACCCAGCCACTGGTTTTTTTAAACCGGGAAGGCGAGCAGAAGGGCAATGATACGTAAGCCAGGAGACCTGCCGTTAAAAACTGAATGCCAATGCACGGGATGATTTATTGGCGCTCGTTTTACTCGACTTTTCGGTGCTGACCGCACCATCGATTCGGCTATGTGGTTTACAAAATTTGTTATTGTCCTCTGTGTGTTCGCCGCGCCTGTTCATTTTTGCGTGGCGCAGGATGATGATGCGCCGAAGAAAAGTGAGCAGAAATTGGAGGAGATGACGGTTTATGGTAGGGCAGAACCCAAACCCGAACGACTTTTTGATGTAGACCATGAGGCCTATTCAGGCTTTGTTAAGACAATTGAAAATACTGATTTACAGTATTCCTTTGTAACCTTGCCAAACCTGATTAACAGACAAACCGGGATTCAAGTGCGTCAAGCAGCAGGCATGGGCGGTTATAGCAGCACCAGCATCCGTGCTTCCGATGGTAAGCACGTCAATATTTTTCTGGATGGCATGTTGCTAAACAGTCAGGGACGAGGCAGCTTTAACCTCAACTTGATACCAGCCGGTATCGTAGAAACCATAAACATATACCCGGACATAACGCCAATACAATTTGGCAATGCATCAATGGCAGGTGCTGTTAACATCAAGACACTGGATTTTGCAGGTAAACAAGGCGGCAAGTTGACAGTTAGCCATGGCAGTTACAATTCCAGCAAACTGGATGTGGCTTATTTCGATCAATGGGATGGCTTACAACTTCTTACCGCAGCAGGTGTAACACATTCAAATCAGGATTATACGTTTCTCAGTCATGGCAACAGACCTGACGTGCCGGAAAATGCGACGGAAAAGGAACTGTATAACAACGCACATAAAGCAAAAAACCTGTTATTCAAAGCTGCGACAAATGATCATCATTTGCTATTGCAAGCGGCTTCAACACAAAAAGAATTACCCGTTATTGATTCAGCCAGCAATTCCCATACTAATAATGCTTACAGTGATAATGCGCTGGCAAATATGCAATGGGGGTTTCAGCAGCAATTTAACAAATTTGAAGTTGCACACCGATTATTTTATGGGATTTCGACTGGCATATTCCGTGATCCCCACGGGCAATATGGCAAAACCGGCCCTAAACATTATCGCAGCGAAGACCAGCAATTCGGTTATAACGTATTATCTCAATTGGCAGCAGCAAACCATACTTTTAGCACGTTACTGGAGTACAGTGGATCACAATACCAAGAAAAAGACCGAACAGAAAACCGGACCACTGCGGACACCTCTCGCAGCAGCGTGCTTGTCGGATTACAGGATGACTGGTTTATTTGGGATAACGATCTGCAAATCAGCATAGCCGCTAGAAACCAGTACAACAAAAGTAACGGCGACTATGTTAAAGATAGAATACAAGAAGATGCAGCTGATACGACCAATCACACCAGCTATCAACTTGGCGCAATCAAAACACTCAGCGATTTTTTTACTCTAAAAATTAATGCTTCAAAACAATTCCGCCAGCCTGGTTTGATTGAGCGCTATGGCACAAAAGGACAAATGATTGGTAACCCGGAACTAAAAGAGGAAAAAAGCCATAACTATGATGTCGGTATCATATTTAATAAAACCAGTTTCAAATCAGGACTTGTGTATTTTCAAAAAGAGCCGAAAGATTTGATATTCATTATGTACAACACTCAAGGTATCGGCCACCCAGAGAACATTGGAAAATCCACTATTCGGGGCGTTGAAACTGAACTTTTCTGGAATCCATCTCACTTTTTTTCCTTCACTGGAAAATATACGTTTTTGGACACTTCAAATAATTCCAAGACAAAGGCGGCCAGAGTCAGCGACCTGCAAATTCCTGGCATCTATCATGAAACCGCTTTTGTTGAACTGGTTTCGCATTTTTACAGCACACAAGTAATCTTGAGCGCACTTATGCAGGACGACTTATATTATGACTCGGGGAACTCCGACAGTGTGAAACCACCACGCAAGGAGTTGCTTAACCTCAATATTCGCTGGAAAGAACAGGATCATACAATTGACTTATTACTGAGCAACTTACTTGATCAGCAATTCGAAGATTTTAACGGACTTCCCGCACCGGGATTTTCAGCCTTCTTAACCTGGAGTTACGATATTTAGACCAAGAGGAAATACCATGAAAACACTTTGTTCAATTCGCAGTTTGACCAGTTTAATCAGTGTTGCAGTACTTTGCACCGCTTGCAGCAGCGACGATGGAGATGATGCGCCAGCCATTACACCAGAATACGCAGCGATCATTGCTTCTGTCTCGCCGCTATTCGACGGTAGCCAAATTGAAATTGTCGATTTGGAGCAACCGACGCTCGAAGCAGTCGCTGGATTCGCCGATTCAGACCAATCAGATATTGATGTCGATAGCTATGGCAGTAACTTTTACCGTATTGGCCGATTCGATATCGATAACGTGACAAAATATGCCGTTAACGACCCTGATACCATTGTATGGCAATACGCCACCGTCAATTCAGGCGCCACCAGCACCAGCAACCCCTACGACTTGGTGTTTGTTTCTGAGACAAAAGCCTATCTGTTGCGTTACAACAGCAATATTGCCTGGATAGTCAATCCCTCGGCCAGCAGTGCAGAAGAGTTTAAAATCGGCGAACTCGATTTAAGCACCTACGATGATGGAGACGGTACTCCTGAGATGGTCAATGGTGTCATTGTGGACAATCGACTCTACATTGTTATGCAGCGACTCAACTTCTGGTCACCCACTGAAACAGCTTATATTGCTGTCTTTGATACCAGCTCGGATACTGAAATAGATACAGCTGTTGATACGGAAAACAGTCTCAAGGGTATTCCGCTTATCACTCGTAATCCACAGAGGATCACGTACTCATCTGAAATAGGTCTGATTGTGCAAAGCAGTGGCGATTATTACAATACCTTCAACAATCCAGATGCATATTCCGGTGGCATTGAAAAAATCGAACTCTCTGACCACAGCACATCGCTTATATTGGATGATGGTGATGCGAATGATCATCCCTATGAAAGCATCACCAATATGGCCATTGCATCAAGCACTAATGGTTATTTTGTCAGTTATGCCGGTTGGGAAGACACTTCTCTGTATCAATTTAATCCCAGCACAGGTGATGTAACAGGCAGTGTTACTGATATTAGCAATGTTGATATACGTGATATCACCATCAGCCCAGACGGCAAATTGTGGGTTAGTATTGCGGATGCTGCCAATCCGCGCATATTGTTGGTGAATACGGACAGCAACATGGTTGAAACAACTATTACAACACTGATGAATCCCACCAACGTTGTGTTTACTCAAAAGAACTAGCACCCGTTAAATGATCCGGGAGTCAATGATGGCTCCCCCAAAAATATCCAAAATGCCTGATAAAAAAAACCAAACAACTTTAATGATCCAAGGCACCACCTCAGATGCCGGCAAGACCGTACTGGTTGCCGGCATCTGCCGTGTGCTCGCTCGCCTTGGTGTAAATGTCGCCCCCTTCAAACCACAAAATATGGCACTGAATAGCGCCGTCACCATTGATGGCGGAGAAATAGGCCGGGCACAGGCCGTGCAAGCGCAAGCCTGTTATTTAGAGCCACACACCGATATGAACCCGGTGCTGCTAAAGCCTAACACCGATATCGGCGCGCAGGTTATTATTCACGGTAAAGCGTTAACGGATATGGATGCGGCCACCTTCCATAACTATAAAAGCACCGCTATGCAGGCGGTACTTGAATCTCATCAACGATTACTTTCACATTACGATGCCATTATTGTCGAAGGCGCGGGCAGCCCGGCTGAAATTAATTTGCGTGATCGCGACATCGCCAATATGGGTTTTGCCGAAGCGGTGGATTGTCCGGTGATTATTGTTGCCGATATTGATCGCGGCGGTGTGTTTGCACACCTGGTTGGCACCCTCGATCTGCTGTCCCAAAGTGAACAGGACAGAGTTGTCGGCTTTGTGATAAATCGCTTTCGTGGTGACATCAAACTGCTGCAACCCGGCCTAGACTGGCTGGAAGAAAAAACCGGCAAACCGGTTCTCGGCGTCCTACCCTTTTTGCATGGTTTGCACCTGGAAGCCGAGGATGCCATCAATGTACAGCAAGTGGAATCGACCAACGCTCTGAATGTCGTGGTGCCGGTACTGCCCCGCATCAGCAATCACACTGACTTCGATGTGCTGCGACTACACCCACAAGTTAATCTGCAGTTTGTTGGTCCGGGCGGCGCTATCCCTCCGGCCGACTTGATAATATTACCCGGCAGTAAAAGTGTGCGCCATGATTTGCAGTTTCTGATCGACAATGGTTGGTGGAAAGCAATTCAGCATCACCTGCGCTACGGTGGCAAACTGATGGGCATCTGCGGTGGTTTTCAAATGCTTGGTGACAAAATTGATGACCCGCTGGGTTTGGAAGGTAAAGCCGGCTGCATTGATGGCCTTGGCTTGTTGGCTTTTGAAACACAGCTGTATGCAGAAAAACAGCTGCAGCGTGTCAGCGGCAAGCTGTTCCTTGAAAATGCAACTGTCGAAGCCTATGAGATCCATGCCGGTATCAGTAGCGGACCTGCACTCAATAATCCTTTGGCTAAATTGAAACAGCACAACGATGGCGTCATCTCAGAAGATGGCATGATCATCGGCAGCTATCTCCACGGATTATTTGATCATACCGAAGCATGCAATGCTTTACTCAAATGGGCGGGGTTAGAAAATCCAACATCCATTGATTACCACGCACTGCGCGAAGCCGACTTAAATCGATTGGCAGATGCCATTGAAACGCACCTGAATCTTGAAAGCCTAAACTTCTCACAAAGGTTTCAATTTGAAAGCCAAGGCGTGGATGAAATGGTTTAATCCATACTCCCCTGATGAAATTCCAGTTGTACCCACGGCTGATGACCTTGCGTATGATGGATACTCACCCGACTTAAACAAGCATAGGGCACACTCAATCGAATAATAGATTTTAGAGGCATATCCAATACTTCAGCAAGCAACACTCGGATAACACCACCGTGGGAAACCAGCAATAGGTGCTCACCCTCATGGCGTTCAATCAAAGAATTCCAGAACCCGACAAGTCTGGTGCGAAAAGCCGACATAGGCTCGCCGTTAGGCGGTGTGTATTTCGACACATCAGCCCAGTATTGCTTGAGCTGTTCTTTATATTCGCGACGAACGTGCTCAAAACTCGCACCATCCCAATCCCCAAAGGATATCTCTCGCATCGCGGATTCCTCACTATGTGGAATATCATGCTGTTCCGCAAGATGCCGGGCAAAATTATTACAGCGCTGTAAGGGTGAACTGATAACACGCTGCCAGGGAGCCTGATCCCCGTTTTCTACTGCCCGGCGCATTTGCTGCCACCCCTGTTCCGTCAGAGGCACATCAGTATGTCCTCGAAACATTTCTCCACCTTCAGGCTCACCATGGCGCAACAAATCAATTATCGTCGTAGCCCTAGCTCCTTTCTCTAAGGCCGGCGTAACCTGACTTTTCATTTTTTCTGTCATTACTTCAACTTGTATCGTTATTTATCCTAAGAGCTGTGAAAATACTTACTTCACCGGCGAACCCGACCAAGAAAGTTATCGATGTGAGTGATTTTAGTATATCCTAACTCAGATTTCTCACAAAGCGTCGATACTGCTTATATCAGGTAAAGCTCATAAGCCATGATGCACAGAAGGTAATCGTGCATTTGGAATGACAGGAGACTTCTATTATGGGGCACCGTTTATCAAAGATATATACTCGCACTGGCGATAAGGGCAACACAGGACTGGGGGATGGTTCACGTATAGAAAAAGATCACCCACGAATGCAAACCATTGGCGCTATTGATGAAGTCAACTGCCATATCGGTCTTCTGCTGACCGAACTACCAGAAGAGGATGAACTGGGCACCCTGTTCACTGAACTGCAGCATGACCTGTTCAATCTAGGTGGCGAACTGGCCATGCCAGGCCATCAACTGATCACTGATAACCACGTTAACCACCTTGAACAACTGCTCGACAGCCTCAATGAGGATTTACCTCCTTTAAAAAATTTCATCCTTCCGGGGGGCAATAAAGCCGCTGCCCAATGCCATCTGGCACGCACGGTTTGTCGAAGAGCGGAACGTCTCATTGTGGCGCTGGGAAAAGAATATGACATTAATATCAATGGCGCGGTTTATCTAAATCGCCTGTCCGATCTACTATTTGTCTGCGCACGTATTCTAGCCAGACGAGAGGGTGGTCATGAAGTTCTTTGGAAACAGCCAAGTTCCCAATAAGCAAAAAAATGCCCCTGGAGCCTGCCCGAGAAACTACTCATTCCATAACCAGGCTGCACCGCGCACACCACTGGCATCGCCATAACGCGCCGGTAATAGCGTGGTTTGCAACTGATCACTAAAGACTGTGTGCTGCCAATAATTGGGCACCTGCTGGTATAACTGCGATATATTCGATAATCCGCCCCCCAACACAATCACTTGCGGATCAAGAATATTAATCACCTGCCCCAAACAGCAAGCAAGTTGTTGTGCATAAAGCTCAATGATTTGTTTCGCCGCCGCATTATCCCGCTTTGCCAATGCTGCAATCTTACGTGCTGAAACCTGATAATCTCCGGTCAGGCATCCATAACTTTGCACCATGCCCGGACCAGATAAAAACGTTTCGATACAATTTTGACGACCGCAATAACACTCTCGAACAGCCTCTGGCTGCTCAAGCAGTTTCTGAGCCGCTTGTGGCAATTCGTTGTGACCCCACTCACCGGCAATCCTATTAGCTCCCGCCAGTGGTTTCTTGTTTACGACAATGCCACCACCAACACCCGTACCCAGAATCACACCAAATACAACGTTCGCCTGTTCAGCTGCGCCATCAACGGCTTCTGAAAGAGCGAAACAATTGGCATCATTGGCAATACGCACCGGTCGCTGTAAAAGCTGTTGAATATCCGACAATAAATCCTGATGGTTAAGACAGGTGGAATTGCAGTTTTTCATTTTCCCTGTTAGTGAAGAAACCGCTCCAGGGGTACAAACACCCACTGTCACTGGCTGATCGCCTATAGCAGACCGCAGATATTCCACCAATGATTGAATGCATTGTAGAATGGCCGGATAATCGCCCTGCGGCGTATCGAGCCGATGACGGGCACAGACCTCACCGCGCCTATTGAGTACGACACCTTCTATTTTGGTGCCACCTAAGTCAATACCAATACGATGCACGGTAAAAAAACCACCAATTTAAATCATCAATTGAAACAATTCCATAACAATCCCTTAACCATTACCTGAATTCATGAGTTCAGGTATTAGTGGTCTTCGTCAACAAGCGTTGCCGAAAAAAGCCCCAGTCAAATGCCGGACCAGGATCCGTCTTTCGCGCAGGCGCAACATCACTATGACCAACAATTCGATCCAAGGTGATGGCAGGGTAATACCGCATCAGCAATTGGCTGATACTGACTAATTGATCATATTGAGGAACAGTATAGGAAATCTGATCACAGCCCTCCAATTCGATGCCAATACTGTAATCATTGCAGTTTTCACAAGCTGCAAACGAGGAGACACCTGCATGCCAGGCTCGCTGGTCAAAATTCACAAATTGAGTCACAACACCGTTACGATCAATTAGCAGATGCGCCGACACCTGCAAGCTGCCTAAATCTGCAAAACAGGCGTCAGCTTCTGTATCCAGACAATTGGCAAACAACTGCTGAATATAAGGACCACCAAAATGCCCAGCAGGCAAACTGATATTATGAATAACCAATAAGCTGATAGGACAGCCATCCGGCCGCTGATTGAAGTTTGGTGATGCGACTTGCCCGGCTGCCAATAAACAGCCATTTTCAATCTGCCATTTGTTCACCGTATCACCAGTCATGTTCCAATCAACATCCCATGCTAACAGAAACAGCTCTCGGCGACAGCCATGCTAATGAAGATGACATGAGGAACAAAGGATATGACAAAGAGAACCAATCTGCGGCATCGCAACCGCAGATCTGCTAAATTGAAACAGGTTTAGGGCTGACCCTTCAGTTCCCGCAAATTACCAATGACTGATTCCAGTGCGCGATCAAACAGCAAACCATCATCAAGCAATGTAATCTCCCCTTTCTGTATATCAGCTGCAAGACCATCACGCGAGTGTTCCGCTACTTTCTTGCCGGAACGATTTACAAAGATATATTTACAGGAAGGCTTGATAATTGCCGCCAGGCGACAACGGAATTTACTGGCTTCTGCAGGATGAAACTCAACCCAGGTTCCTGGACTCAGGGCATCGACTTTATCGTAGGCCGATTGCTCAATCGCTTCTACACTCGCATCAAGTTCTTGGTCCAGCGTAACCGGTGTTGTCGCTGTACTCTGATCCGAGGTTTCAGATCTTATCGCTGTACTCTCCTTCATGGCTGAAGGCGCTACTTTTCCTTTAAATCGTTTCAGATGTTCCGCTTCCAGCTCACTGAACAGTTTATTCATAGCAAAATTATCAAAACTGATCTGGGTCAGACCTTCGCGCAATTTCTTTAGCAGACCAGGCACACGTTTCAACAATTCCTGACGTTCAACACCCTCTACACTCCAGATTAATTCATCGACTGTGGCAACTGCATCCTGCCATGCTTCACTCTCGACACCTTCTCGCAGATAGATTAAAAACAACACATTACTCCAGGCATCACGCAGTAAAGTGACTGCAACACCGGGAAGACACTGGCCTGCCATTTTTTCTTCAACGATCTGCTGTACTGCCGCCCTTGCTGCCTCAGACTTTGCTCGCCCGTCCTCGGCATCTACAGTACGCCGCTCGACCAGGCCGACACGCCGTTTTTCCAGATCGCTGAAGGCAACAAAATCTTCCAGTAGCTGCTGAAACCCTGAAATCTCACCATCTAAATCATTCAGAATCTGACTAACTATTTCCTCTACTTTATTCAACAGTGGATCAAACTGCTGCTCATCATCCACTGGTAGCCAGCCGAGCGCCGCCGTCGCTATTTCATTCAATAGTTTCCGAGCCGGATGACCTCCGCGACTAAAAAAGCTCTTATCCTGCATAGCCACTTTAATCATGGGTATCTGCAACTGGCCAATCAACGCCTTCATCAACGGCGCCAGATTACGATCATCCAGAATAAACTGAAACAACATCTGGACCAAATTGATAACATCATCATCAACTTTACCTAGGCTTTGCGGCTGCTCCTCTTGCCTGTTGACTAAAATCGTATCAAGTAAACCTGTAATATCCAGACAGTCCAATTGCTCGCGCCATCCGTTATCACCTGCCTGCCAACACTGCAGCTGCTGTTGCTGCAACTCAGACAGCAAGTCCATGACATACACTCTTGGCATGGGGGCTGCCTGCCCAATCGGCATCAACCCTCCACCACGACCAATCGAATCAGAAGCCGATTGCGTTAATAAATTCTGCAATCCCGTGAACACCTCATCATCTTGTGCTGACGGCTCCTGCCCCTTTGATGCCGGCTGTACCGAAGTACGAGCCATCTGCGAGGAATGTCGACTCTGGGTATCAGATCTTAGATTCGGCAATACGCCTGCGCCAATCAACAGCTGATTGGCATCGTCCAAAACAGCTTCCAGGCGACTCACGACATACTTATCAAACAGTTTAAATATCAGTAACTTGGCTTTTATTTCAACGTTCAGTCGTTGAAAACTTTCAACCAGCGCATGACAGATAACGGCTGGCCCCAAGGGATTATTTTTGATTTCCACCTTCACTTTTACCAAGCTATTAATGCGCATAGTCAACTGGGAGAGGGACATTGGATGGCGACTAAGCGCCTTGGAAATCATGCTATCGATAGCCACAAGCTCCTCAAGCTCATCCTGCTCAACCAGGGACAAAGAATCCTCACTCACACTGGACAACGAGACGGGCTGCCCTGCTTCTTCAACAAGCTGGGTGCCTGCAAGTTGACGGAAAGCCTCATCAATCGCCTGCCCAAATCTATTTTCAATACCACGCCGCTGTATTCGCACCTCGCGCATGGACTCAAAATACAGATTTTGTTCCGCATTGTTATCTGCTTTGTCTGCCAATTCAAATAATGCATCGTCAGTATTGTCGAACATTTCATAAAGGAGCGTCATTACGCGCTGCTTGCCGCGCTCACTCAAATCACGCAGGATAGCCGACTGTGCGGGCAGCACAGATTTTGACGATTCTGTCCGCATCGAATTAAGATGTACAACTTTAGGATTATGACTGCTCATATCGGTATACCCCATCAGACAACCAGCGGAGCTCCAAACCTTGGGACGTATTGCTATGAACTGAGTATATATCAACCAGACTTCTGCGTAGGAGCCGATTATCCATATCGCGACGCAACGCACATACAGGCATAAAATTACATGCCTCTTATAAATAATGCGCATATTCCATTAAAAATCCGGCAGAGGAGATTATTAGGCGGATGGCAAACGAAGTAAAAATCCAACACCGCCTGGGCAAAAGTATGTTATGGGTCGCCTGGGCGCTCATATTGCTATTACTGGTGGGTGTTTTTCAGCAATGGCTGAATAAACTTGAGAATCCAAATCAGCAGCCCACGAGTCACTTATTGGCGGATGGAGTAAAGGAGGTGATGCTGCAACGCAACCGTTACAACCAATATATCAGCTCTGGAACAATCAACGGCCACACGGTTCAGTTTCTAGTCGATACCGGCGCCACCGAGGTGGCGCTTGACGCGAAGCTTGCCCACAAGCTGGGTTTACGCAAAGGCCTGCAAGGCCATGCCACTACTGCCAGCGGAGTGGTCACCACCTACGCAACGCGCCTTGATACGCTTAGCATTGGCGAGATTCAGCTTCACGATATTAAAGCAAGCATTATGCCGAATATGCCCATGGAAAGTGTCCTGCTGGGCATGAGCGCCTTGAATGATCTTGAGTTTACCCAGAGAGGGGATCAGCTAATCCTACGCCAATACGCAAAAAAATAAGCTAACGCCAATCATCCCGGCATTCTGAGGTGTCGCAAAAGGTTAACCAACTCCTTCTCCCGCTTGCGGGAGAGGCGGTTCGGCGTCCCGGCTGGGGTGAGGGCAGTGCCATTAAGTTAAGCACGAAGCGTTGTGTAGGGTGCGCCCCGCGCACCTTCGAAACCCGGCATACGGTGCTATTGGTGCGGGGGCCGCACCCTACTTATGATAGGCGGCTTGCACGCTTAACTTAATGACATTGGGGGTGAGGAGGGGAGTAAGGCTGCATGCCTAGCAGCTTTGCCGCACCCCTCATCCCCGGAACGCCGGACCAAACCTTCCCGGAATGCCTTACCACCCAAGGGAGAAGGGACTGTTTAGCTTTAGCGACACCCTCATTCTGTCTGGAGCGTGCGGGTTTCTGATATAATCCCGTCCCGTTTATTCAAAATCGACTGTAGCTGGGATATATACAATGGCTTTAAAAGAAAAATGGCAGCTTGACGTCACAGATACCGTGCGTCTTGCATTACAGGAAGATATTGGTGATGGCGATATCACAGCAGAACTTATCCCGCCCCATGTTGAAACAAGCGCTACCGTTATAACCCGTGAAGACGCCATCCTATGTGGTCAAGCCTGGGTAAACGAAGTTTTCCGGCAAATTGACCCTCAGATCACAATTGAGTGGCAAGCAAACGACGGTGAAAAGGTCACGACAAACCAAACCCTATTTCACGTAAAAGGCAGTGCCCGCAACCTGCTAACCGCTGAGCGCAATGCGCTTAATTTCTTACAACTGCTCTCAGGCACAGCAACCCGCTGTCGCCATTATGCCGATCTAGTAAAAGGCACTTCCACCAAATTACTGGACACCCGCAAAACCATCCCCGGCTTGCGCACGGCACAAAAATATGCCGTCAGTTGCGGTGGCTGCTATAACCACCGCATCGGCCTGTACGATGCTTTTCTGATTAAAGAAAATCATATCCACGCCTGCGGCTCCATCAGCGCCGCCGTTGAAACAGCCAGGCAAAATCATCCCAACAAACCGGTGGAAGTCGAAGTGGAAAACCTGTCCGAACTGGATGAAGCACTGACTGCTGCTGCCAACACCATCATGCTGGACAATTTCAGCCTTGAAAATCTACGAGAAGCCGTTCGCATCACCCAAGGACGTGCCGCCCTTGAAGCATCCGGCGGGATTACCACAGAGACTCTGCGCGCCATTGCTGAAACCGACGTGGACTACATCTCTATTGGTGCATTGACCAAAGACTGTGTTGCCACTGATCTCTCCATGCGCTTTGATGCATAAACTGCAATGATCATCGGCGTGCTGACACTGCAGTTTCATCTCCCTGGCTGCCGATCACTCAAAGAAAAGCGCCGACGCCTGATCGGCATTCGAGATAAATACGGCAAGACACCAACAATTGCCGTTTGTGAAAGTGGTCTCAACGATCAACATCAAAAAGCGCAGTGGAGTTTTGTCACTGCGGCCAACGAGAAGCGGATGGTTGAAAGCAGTCTTGCCAAAATTGAAGATGCTATAGCGCTTGGCGTTGATGCGGTGATTATGGATAGGGAGCTGGAGTTTTTGTAGCTCTCAACACTCAATACAAGAACAAGCAGATGGTGCCGGAAAGAGGAGTCGAACCTCCGACCTACTGATTACGAATCAGTTGCTCTACCAGCTGAGCTATCCCGGCGTGATGCAAAACGGAGGCGATTATAGGGGGAATCCACTCACCCATCAACACTTAGGAATCCTCTATTGGCCACGATGAATCTACACCAATACCGACTCATCGAAGCGAGTTCGGAAATGTTCGCAATTTTCAGCCAATCTTAGGATTGGCTGCATAAAGCAGCCAGCGTCAGAGCGACCTTAATTCACTGATTTCAAGTATTTCTGCTGAGATTCGACTCACAACAGCGATCACATCGTGCGCCTTGGCATTAATCGGTAGATAACCGACACCTTCATCATTAACTGCTGAATACTTGGCCAGTAACTCAAGCACCTTCTCATTTCTATCGTTATTCGATTTCTTTAAGTCCTCCAAGGGACGGATGTTTCTTAAGACACTTTGCTTCTGACTGTCATAAGAAACATAGTATTCTGGCATATGTTGCAGATCATCACCTCCAAAAATTGCGGCACTGACTATTTTTCCTGCTAGTTCGGGGTCAGAAGGCATTTTCGCGGCAACGACGCTGGGGCCTGAGATCGGCAAAGATGTATATTCAGGCAATTTAGCATTGGCTAAATTTTCTGTCGAAATCTCGTTTGCATAAACAAGATCAAATCCAGTTGCGTTAAACACCAAAAAGGCAGGCCGTGCAATAAATACTGTCTGCATGCCGTAAAACAAGGCTGCCAACTGTACCACTACAATGATCGCCAAATCCCTTTTCAGTTCCTTTTTCTGCGGATTAAAAATAATCAAGGTAATAACAGGGCCCAACACGACGTCAACAACAAGAAGCAATAAAAATATATCTGTAACCCCGCTGGCGTATGCTAGCGCTTCGGGATACCACAGCAAAAAAACCACCAGCGCGAATAGCGTTGCGATATTGGCTGATGCCAGCAAATGCCAAGCAGATGCTTGAAAACGATTCATCGACTTTAACAGCATAATTTAACACCCAACTTATTAACACCCAGCTTAACAACAGGAAAAGCCCGCTATAGCGGGCTTTTCTTCATCAGGGAATGCTAACCAATCCCTCTTACAATATTAACGGCACTCAGAAGGTGCATATTTAGCAGTCAGTGTGCCAGCAACTCTGTTTCCAAGCCCTCGTGATGCAGCTACAGTGGTACCCGTACTTCCACAAGCCCAATCAACCGCACCTCTCACGGCGTCTACTGGTGTGGCTTGTTGTACGTTAGGTGATAGAGTAAGCGTTAATCCGTTAAGTGCGGCGGGAATACCGTTAGTAGCATCCGCCAAGATAGTTACGGTAATTGTCCAAGGCGTGGCTGGATCAATAGCAATAGCTGAAACATACTTGGATTGCCTCTCTGCGATGGGCGTAAGGTTATATGCAGCAGCGGCCGCATTCATCCCGACAACGCTGTCAGCTATAAACCCCTCTGCCAATATTACTTTTGGGGCAGTCGCGGCAATCACGGCTTCAGTGATCTTCGCTCGAACCGTGTAGTCCTGATAAGCAGGCAGCGCAATGGCAGCCAGGATACCAATGATCGCAACCACGATCATTAATTCTATTAGGGTAAAACCTTTTTGTATTTGATGACGCATAATCATATCTCCGAATAACTCATTGTTTGCTGTTGGGAAGGGTAGAATTTTTTCTACTTGGTTTAGGGGTTGCAGAGCCCATGCCAACTGCATAAGATAATGATAAAATTTCCGATTATTCCATAATATTTCAATAGCTTAAAAATAAAACAGAAGTAAAAGCAGTTGTGATATTAACACGACGACAACTAACCCAACGGGACAACTACTGACAAATTTCGTCACCCGAGTGACCTAATCGCGTTACCTAAATCACAAATTCATAAATAGTTTTCACTGTCAAACCGTAGCGAGAACACGGACTGCTATAATGTTATTGCACTACTGTAAGAGACTTAACGGCAGCCATTGACAAAACACTTGAAAACCACCGACGGTGGCCGTTAATTACGCGAGATAATATCAATATCTATGACTACGCAAAAAGCAATTCCCTTAAGTGGGCTGGCCCGCAGACTGGTGCGGGACGATATTATCAACGATGATGTCGCCCACTCGGCTTTTCAGGACGCGTCCAAGGAAAAAACACCTTTTGTCTCCTTCTTAGTGAGAAATCAATTAGCGGACGGTCGACGAATTGCTGAAGCCGCCTCCGATGAATTCGGCACACCATTACTGGATCTTAGTACGTTTAATATGGAAGTTGTTCCTGCAGATTTGGTGGATAGCACCCTGATCAGCAAACACCATACTTTGCCTTTATATAAAAGGGGCAACCGCTTATTTATTGCCGTTTCCGATCCGACCAATCTGCGCGCACTGGACGAAATCAAATTTAATACCGGCGTCAATACGGATGCCATTTTGGTGGAAGAAGGGCCTTTGGCTGATGCTATTAAAGTTTACCTGGATAACGCCGAAGGAGTAGGCGGAGGGCTGGACGATTTAGATGATGCGGGCCTGGACGACCTCGATATTGAAGCTGTCACAGATGATGATAAAAGTAACGATGATGACAGTGAGGCAGACGAGACACCGATAGTACGATTCGTAAACAAGGTGTTGCTCGATGCGATCAAGGGCGGTTCTTCAGATATTCATTTTGAGCCCTACGAAAAAAGCTATCGTGTCCGTTTTCGCACCGATGGTATCTTACATGAAGTCGCCAAACCACCGAATAATTTGTCAGGTCGTCTTGCCGCTCGCATCAAAGTCATGTCACAAATGGACATTTCGGAACGGCGCATCCCGCAGGATGGCCGTATTAAAATGAAACTGTCAAAAAAACGCTCCATCGATTTTCGGGTCAACACATTACCCACACTGTGGGGCGAAAAGATCGTACTGCGAATCCTGGACCCCAGCAGCGCCCAAATGGGCATTGATGCCCTGGGCTATGAACCTGAGCAAAAACAGCTTTATATGGATGCATTGAGTTACCCACAGGGTATGATTCTGGTAACGGGGCCAACGGGTAGCGGTAAAACCGTTTCCCTATACACCGGTCTGAATATTCTCAACACGCCGGAAACCAATATTTCCACAGCCGAGGATCCCGTGGAAATCAATTTGGAAGGCATCAACCAAGTCCACGTTAAACCCAAGGTCGGCTTGGGCTTCCCAGAAGCCTTACGCGCCTTTCTGCGACAAGACCCTGACATTATCATGGTCGGTGAGATTCGAGACCTGGAAACCGCCGAAATCTCCATTAAAGCAGCACAAACCGGCCATATGGTAATGTCAACACTACACACTAATAGTGCTGCAGAAACCATTACGCGACTACTGAATATGGGGGTACCGCCCTTTAATCTGGCAACATCATTAAACCTGATCATTGCCCAGCGTCTGGCTCGTCGTTTATGCTCTCACTGCGCTGAGCCGGCAGACATTCCCAAGGAAACCCTGTTACAGGAAGGTTTTCTGGAAGAAGATTTCGAAGGAATGAGTATTAAAAAAGCCGTGGGCTGTAGCAAATGCGCCAATGGCTATAAAGGTCGGGTCGGCATCTATGAAGTGGTGAAGATCACACAAGCCATCTCCCGTATCATTATGGAAGAGGGCAACTCCATCCAGATTGATGATAAAGCCCGCGAAGAAGGTTTTAATGGCTTGCGCCGCTCGGCATTGATCAAGGCCAAAAACGGGCTGACCAGTCTGGAAGAAGTGAATCGGGTAACGAAGGACTAATCATGGCAACACAAACAGTTAAAACACATACCTTCTCCTGGAACGGCATCGACCGAAAAGGCAATAAAACCACTGGCGAAATCAGCGGGCCTAATGCCACGATGGCCAAAGCTATGTTGCGTAAACAAGGCATTACTCCCAAGACCGTTAAGAAAAAGTCCAAACCTCTGTTTGGAAGTAGCGGCAAAAAAATCACTACCATAGATATCTGCATTTTCACGCGCCAGATGGCAACAATGATGAAAGCCGGTGTACCACTGGTACAAGCCTTTGAAATTGTCGGTGATGGTCTGGAAAATGCCTCTATGCGTGAATTGGTTAATGCCATAAAAAATGATGTTTCGGCAGGCTCTAGTTTTGCTGACTCACTGGGCAAGCATCCCAAATATTTCGATGAGCTGTTTGTTAACTTAATTGCCTCAGGTGAACAGTCTGGCGCCCTGGAAACCATGCTGGACCGAGTGGCTGTTTATAAGGAAAAAACGGAAGCACTTAAGTCTAAAATTAAAAAAGCCATGAAATACCCCATCACTGTGCTTCTCGTCGCTGTTGTTGTCACTTGTATACTATTAATCAAGGTGGTGCCACAGTTCGCCGAGACCTTCGCAGGTTTTGGTGCCGATCTACCCATGTTCACACAAGTTGTGGTAAATATATCGGAGTTTACCCAGGAATGGTGGTTCATTGGCCTGGCCGCCACCGTTGCAATCGTCGTCGTCTATAAAGAAGCACTTAAACGATCAAAGGCATTTTCAGACTTTGTTGATGCTGCCTTACTCAAATTTCCGATTATCGGCGGCATCATTAATCAAGCAGTAGTTGCCCGCTTTAGCCGCACCCTGTCAACCACCTTTGCCGCTGGCGTACCGCTCGTTGATGCGCTTGATTCGGTATCAGGCGCAGCTGGCAACGCAGTGTATTATCGAGCAATCAAAAAAATCAGGGATGATGTCACCACAGGAATTCAACTTAATGTGTCAATCCGCGCAACCAATCTTTTCCCAAGCATGCTGATTCAAATGGTCGCTATTGGCGAAGAATCCGGTGCACTCGATGCAATGCTTGACAAGGTCGCCACCCATTATGAGGATGAGGTCGATAATGCGGTTGACGGACTGACATCCATGATGGAGCCCCTGATTATGTCGGTGCTGGGTGTGGTCGTTGGTGGACTGATGATAGCCATGTACCTGCCAATCTTTATGCTGGGTGCTGTCGTATAAATTTGAGACATGAACTCTAACACCCAAACACTAAGCCTCTAAGCACTAACTTCTGACTGCCGGTAGATTCATGTCGATATCCCAGTTTTTTGCGATCAACTCTGGCTTGTTAATACTGGCTGTGGTTATTCTAGGCTTATTGATCGGCAGCTTCCTCAACGTCGTTATCCATCGTCTACCCATTATGCTGCAAACAAGCTGGCAACTGGAATGTCGACTGCTATTGAGTGAAGAACAGGGCATTGAAGACCTCAATTGCGAACCATCCGAACCGTTTAACCTGGTCGCCCCTAACTCCCACTGCCCACACTGCCAGCATGCTATTCGTGCCTGGGAGAATATTCCGATCATTAGCTATCTTTTCCTACAAGGAAAATGCAGCAACTGCAAAGCGTCAATATCTATACGTTATCCAATAGTCGAACTGCTTACAGGGATTGTCTCCGGCCTGATTGCCTGGCAATTTGGTCTCGGTCTACCCATGCTGGCTGCCTTGTTGCTCACCTGGTGCTTGATTGCACTCACTATGATCGATTTCGATCACCAATTATTACCGGACAATATTACCCTGCCCCTGGTGTGGCTCGGTTTGATTGCCAACAGCGCTGGACTCTTTACCAACTTGCCAGATGCTGTATGGGGCGCTATCGCCGGTTATGTATCCCTGTGGTCCGTTTACTGGCTATTTAAATTACTCACGGGCAAGGAAGGTATGGGCTTTGGTGATTTTAAACTACTGGCTGCCTTGGGTGCTTGGTTGGGCTGGCAGGCGCTGCCTTTGATTATTCTGCTCTCCTCCCTGGTTGGGGCTATTGTCGGCATCTCGATGATTATTTTTTTGGGTCGAGATCGCCAGATACCCATTCCCTTTGGCCCCTATCTGGCCGCTGCTGGCTGGATCTCTCTCGACGGCAGTTTGGATATGGCTGTCATCTGTTTAACGTCACAGACAACTCCTTCGACTATCCCGCCCTTGATCTCCAGCTTATCATTGTCTTTATTGAATGCGAGGACCTTCTTTACCAGAAGAACCGGATCGTCATAACCAATGGCAACACCGATCGGCCCGACAAGAATATCTTTTGCAACATCAACGGAAGTTCCCTCTGCAGCCCTTTTTGCCAGAGTATTTTTTATGACTTTGTACTCCAGCTCATCAGACCTGAGGCTGTTCCGCAGTTCCGTGATCTCTTCGACATTAAGTCCACGGTAATCGGTAAAGACTACGCCTTTTGCCTTTGCGAATTTTTCCTGAAGCTCTGAAACTACGCGGATTTTTTCTTCTTTATTCAGCTCTTTCACCTCCTCCGGTATATCAGAGACTTAGATTAGTTGAGTTGAAAGCAGAGAAATGTGGATGTGGTCTAAAAAAAACCTGAACTGCACCTGAATTTTCTCACTTCTAACACAGTCTATGCAGGCCTTTTGGCTCCGGGACCATGGTCCCTGCCCTGTTTAACAGCCCTTTTGGGCCGTACCCGCAGTCTCTGACTTATTTT
>PIVM01000182.1 GCA_003353945.1 Gammaproteobacteria bacterium | reverse complement strand
GAAGGTGAAAGTTACCGCAAAGCACACCAACTAGCCAAAAACAGTTCAAGCAGGAGTAAGACAACTAAGCGGCCATCCTAATTGTCGCGAAACCGGCCACGATAGTTGACGCCAGACACGCCCCATTAACATGGCTACTACACTCTCTAAGTTTCTTAACAAACCACCCCGCCATTCACCATAATTGGTGAGGCATATGCTTCCAAAAATCTGGTTTTGTTCTATATGCTATTATTTCATAACTGTTCCTAATAAAAATTGTCTGGGAAATGCATGACAATGAGTACCGAGGTTGACCATAATGGACGATATTTGGGTTTCAGACTATATGACGCGAAGCGTAACAAGCTGTCCGCTCGATACGTCAATTGACGAAGTAGTGGCAGAACTGCAAAATAACCTTTTTTCTTGCCTGGTTGTAGTTGAAAACGAAGTTCCCGTTGGCACTGTCAGTCTACGGGAGATGGTTTCCTTGTTTGCCGACCTGCTGGATGAAAAAGGATGGCATGGCCTACGTGTTGAAAACTTTATGCGAACACCCGCCAATACTATTGAGTCTGACCTTACCATTATGGAAGCTGTCACACTCATGCAGCAAAGCGATGTTCGTCAATCACCCGTGGTGGACACTACCGGCAAACTAGTTGGCATTCTTACACAAAGCGATATTATTCGCGGGTTTTACGATACCTGGCTTGAGCTGGAGTAATGCTGAACTCCACCCTATTACCAGCCAAAGACACTAATTGACACTTAAATCTACATTAACCTATTAGCTCATAACAAGGCTTATAATCATCTGCTCCCAACCTCATCCGTCGCTGGCGAACAAAGCCATGAAGCAACACATCTAAGGCCTGCACTAATTCTGGCTCTCCGCGAAGCTGATACGGCCCGTATTTAGCGATCTGATGAATGCCGTAAGCCTTCACGTTACCTGCTACAATGCCGGAAAATGCACGCCGCAGATCCGAGGCCAATTGATCAACAGGCTGCGCATAATCCAACACTAATGAGGACATATTTTCGTGACTGGGTTCAAAGGGGGTTTGTAAAGCCTGCTCAATATGCAACTGCCAATTAAAATAATAGGCTTCCTGAATTTTTCGTCGAAAACGCTGAACACGTTCAATGCCTTTCTTCATCTCGTAGGCAACGCGCTCGGGCTGACCAATAATTATCTGATAGTAACCGACAGCCTCTGACCCAAGGGTAGTACGAACAAACTGATCCAATGCAACAAAATATTCCTCACTACTTTCAGGTGCAGCAAATATCAGAGGAAAAGGCATATTCTGGTTTTTCGGGTGCATCAATATCCCCAACAGATATAGCACTTCCTCAACCGTACCTGCTCCGCCTGGAAGAACAATGACGCCATGAGCCAGCCGAACAAAAGCCTCCAAACGCTTTTCTATATCCGGCAAGATAACCAATTCATTAACAATTGGGTTAGGCGATTCTGAAGCAATAATGCCTGGTTCTGATATGCCAATATAACGACCATCCCGAATCTGCTGTTTGGCGTGTCCAACTGCCGCCCCCTTCATTGGCCCTTTCATGGCGCCTATTCCACAACCGGTTGCAATATTGAGCCCCCTCAGGCCAAGCTGATATCCCACCTCTTTGGAGTAATCATATTCTTCGCGTTGAATAGAATGCCCCCCCCAGCACACCACCAAATTTGGTGCCAGATTGGGTCGAACACAATCCGCATTCCGTAAAATCCTGAAAACCGTATCCGTAATTCCAGCGCTATTGTTTAGGTCAAATCTAACGCTACGATTGATTTTATGCTGGGTATAAACTATATCGCGCAGGGCTGCAAACAGATGATCCTGGATACCTCGTATCAGTGCTCCATCAACAAACGCGCTGGAAGGTGCATTGAATACCTCCAGCTTCAAACCTCGCGATTGCGATAGCACCCGAATATCAAAATCATCATTATCAGCCAACAACTTAACAGCATCATCTTCGTGTTTACCCGTATTCAACACCGCCAAAGCACATTGCCGAAAAAGTTTAAACAGCTTTTTATCCGATGCCATTAAGCTGGCAATCTCTCGATGAGAGAGTAATTCCAAGCTCTTAATGGGCCGAATTGTCGTTTTCTTTATTTTGTGCATGGATAGCCTAAATAACGAAGTCACCTCTCATAAGCTTAGCATCATGGCCGCTTCTCAAACGTCCCATACACTATTTATCTGAAACTATAACAACAAATGTGTACGCGCATTGGCGATTGGCTCATCACTGCGATTTTGCCAGGCAATAACCGAAACGTTGACCACTTTTCTACCTTGTCGCACCACTTCACAACTGGCATAGGTATCTTGAAACCGGCCCGGTCTTAAATAATCCAGAGAAAAATCAACTACCTTTGGTAAACGTTCAGTTTGGATCATTCCCAACACATGGAAAATAGCCGCATTTTCCATAAAGCCACCAATCACACCTCCGTGAATAGCCGGCAAAGTCGGATTGCCCAAATTGCTTTCTGCCACAGGCAAGATAAATACCAACTCCTCACCTAAATTAAGACAGTTCATACCCAGCAATTTGGCATAGGGTACCGCTGCGATCATTTCATTGATCCGGCGATTTTCTCTGGCTTGCTTAATTAACTCAAACAAATCCATAATCACATTCCTGTTATTAGGGCCGCAAAAAAAGAAATATCCCAAGATTCAGATAGTTCTTTCTTACTGCACCCCTTACTTTTCTGACTGACTTTCCGTTGGACTCACCACCTCGGGGTCCAAGCGCATAAAATTGGCGCTGCAATGGGCAATCGGTTGATCTTTCTCCCCTTCATGATATGCGATGCCCCGAGTAAATATCACGCTCCGTGTGACTCGATACGCCTCGGCCTCACCAATCACCGCCTTACCCGGTTGAGCCTGACACATATAATCAATACGCAAATCCAACGTCGGTGAAATTTGCAAAACCTCCAGTGCACTCATTGCCGCAAAGCCACAAGCCGTATCCATCAAGGTTGTTAGCGCTCCGCCATGAATCACACCTGTATCAGTATTACCAACAATCTCATCGCTATAAGGCAAAGCCAGCGTCAAACACCCCTTGCCTGCATCCAATACGTCAATACCCAATAGTTCACAGTGTTTGATAAATGGAATGATTTGTTGCATTTGAACGAAGATATCGTCTCGCGATAGTGTCATCATTTACGCTCCCTTGAACAGTAATCATGAAAAAACACTGCTATTTACAGTGAACCATCATAAGTCAGACTTTCACTCACGAATTGATATTTCACACTAAAAACGGAGTTAGAATCGCTCCGAAAGAAAAACAGTAGCTACGATGAGGCCTATATTTCCGTTATTGGCGTCTCTTTTCGGCATCCTGTAATATGAGCCGCTTTTCTTCATCGTTTGCCTCGGGCCAATAAGCAATTTCTGTAATTATGCGGCCACAATCAAGACATAAACCATCTCCGTTCAGGCAACACTTACCAACACAGGGTGATTCAATTGTAGGAGCGGGAGACAAACTCATAGTCGAATGGTCACGAACAATCCTCAATGCAATCGCAAAAAGCGTTGAGCAAATTCAACGCCTTCTCTCAGAGGGAAACGGAATAATCTTTGCCTTACGTCTCACGACATTCTGCATAGGCAAGGGCGAATCGGCCACCGTATACTGCTGCTCAGTGAAACCTGCTAGGTGCTCTTCGTAAGCTTCATCCAAAGCCATTTGCCAGTCTTTGATCAAATCCGCCATCAGCAAATGATCCTGTTCATGCACCCACGGCTGCATTAACACACCACCTTCACCCGTGTCACATTCTGCCTTCAGCATTAAATAGCGTGAATCTTTCGCATCTTCAATGAACTCCCTATCCTCAGCATTAGACGTCTCGCTAGTCGGCAAGATCATCTGGACATCCATCATATAATCAGCATCGTCTGTCAGCTTCCAACTCTGCTCAGATGACACTGTAGCTTGCTTATATGCTTCTAAAGCGGCTGATTCAGCAGAATCGGCCTCGACTTCCAGCACGAGCGTCTTAAATTCCGGTTTACAGAGCCTTATCAGGTAATTTTTCATCCATGCACTCTCCAGCAAACAGCTTCCAATACAAAAGAAAAGATCAAATTGCTATTATTTATAATGTATGAGCCACTTCATTACAGCACCCTCATAACACATACTGCAATCAATAAGTCACATAGACCTGATATACATCAGATAGTTCTTCAGCTTTATCTCACCTTGAAATATCGACCACGAGGCCCATATAGTCAAATATGTGATAGACTCAAACTTTACTGAGCAAGCCACAGGATTGTAGCATCTATATTTAGATGCATATACAGCACATGTTTTGCGAGGTAATTTGAACCTCTTCACCAAAAAGAGGGAAACAAAGGGGGCGATTTGGATTCGACGCCGGTTACAAAACCTCAGGTGCATGTCGTGATGACAGCCAATCACGTTAATCCAAAGCTGTACTTTATTAGTTGCCAACGACGACAACTACGCTCTAGCAGCTTAAACCCTGTTAGCAGTCACCACTGGATGCTTGTAAACGGGAAGTGACTGTCATATAGAACAAGATCGCAGCAAAGCTCGTTCGGGGCAGCGCTGCTAAACACTTACCGAACTCGCCTATTTCGTCCTGCCCGTTGGGCTGTCTGTGGCTAAATCAATAAACGGATCTAAGCATGTAGAGCCGAAGGCAGAGGACTGGCGGACGGGGGTTCAACTCCCCCCGCCTCCACCACTTTTATCTAATGAAATCAATAGCTTGCCAATAATATAATTTGCAAGTGTCAACCAATCGTCAACGAGGATAGCGGGTTGTACTTCAGTGCATCGTTTAAATGATCAGGGCTAAGATGCGCATAGCGCATGGTCATTACAATGCTACTGTGTCCTAATATTCGTTGCAGGGTCAAAATATCCCCTCCATTCATCATGAAGTGGCTGGCGAAAGAGTGCCTTAGTACGTGGGCGGCTTGGCCTTTGGGAAGCTCTATGGTCGTTTTGGCCAGTGCTCGCCTGAATGCACCGATTGAGCTGGTAAACATGGCTGGATATTCCGCGCCATGACCTTTTAGGGATTTCTCAATCTCTGCCGGTATTGGTACGGTTCTATTTTTGCCGCTTTTGGTGTCGGTGAAGGTAACTCTTCCTTTTCCTATGTGTCTGGTCTTTATCCCTTCAGCCTCTCCCCATCGGCAACCGGTAGCCAAGCATAATTGGGTAATCAGTAATACATGCGGGTTATCGGCATTCTTTTCGATTGCGCCTAATAACTCTTGCATTTGCTCAGTCGTTAAAAATGATAATTCGTTTTCCTGTAGCTTTATTGGCCGAACGGTTGCCAGTGGGTTTTCATAATCAATCTGTTGGGTTCGCCTGAGTTCGTTGTATACCGCGTTGATATACCCGAGGATATTATTAAGCGTTTTTGCCGAAGTGTTGTCTTTGATACGTTGTTTGCGGTAGGTAAGGAATTTTTCAGGGGTAAGTTGTACCGCGATGGGATTCCCCATTGCGGCGGCGGCACGATCTAAAGCAGATTTCCGCCTTGGGCTGTCGCGAAGGTGCTCGCCATGCTGTTCATGCCAGATGTCAATTAGGTCAGTTAATCGCCTGCTGTCCTGTTTTTTAGGGTTCCATGGCTCGCCGTGTACTTGCTGGGTCGCTACGTGAGCTTCAAAGCGCAATGCCTCGCCTTTGGTCACGAATGTTTTTCTGACGCGCTTTTGTCCACGTCCACCGGGTTGTATATCAACTCGCCATCGTCCGTCTGATAGTTTATTTATTGCCATATCTGGTTACCGGTTACCCACAAATAACTTTTCATTGAACCCTGTGCATCTATACAGTATATTAACCGCAAGATGTATGGAGGTATCTATGAATCAGCGACAACAAAAAGAACAAAAAGCGCTCCGTCTTTATCGCCAGTTAGCTCCTGGGCAGCGCGCAAAACTTATTTCCGTTTTGAAATCAAAAACTCCATATATTCAATCACTTGGTTCAGTTCGTCATCGCTAATCGACTGAATAAGTTCAGTAAAAACGTTCTCATCGCCAGTGTAGATATCACCTTCTGGCTCTTCATCATCAGTCATTAGCCAGAGGGTGTATTTTTTAAATCGGTTGCTGTTCGTGATTTTCAATAAATTAGCTTCTGAGACTGTGCTTACACCTTGCTCATAATTTCTTACTGACTTAAAACTGACGCCGGTTTCTTCGGCAAATGCCTTTTGCGATAAACCTTCCTTTTTCCTTATCTCACAGATTTTTTTGCCTAATGTCATAAGAAGTCCTTGACATGCCCAGCTATGGGCATCTATATTTAGCACATGCCCACCTCTGGGCGCATATATGCATATATAAACCTAGCATTGGAGGTTATCAAAATATGTCTTTAATACCTACCGGTCTATATCCAGAAATCCCGAAAGAAGCGTGTGTAATCATGCTTGATGCTCCTGCGGTAACGCCAAAGGAGTACGCTCGTAGGACAGGTTTATCTGAAAGCGCTGTTCGCTCAAAAATCCAGAACGGCACGTTACCGGTCATAAAACATACAACACCTGGTTCTGAAGGTAAAGGATGTACCGTGCTGATCAATTTAATGAAGCTGGCTGATGAAGCGTTAAACAGGGAGTGAAGTGGCGTGAATGATTTTGTTTATGAAAGTCTAGTGAAGCATTGTGATGAGTACATATTGGCAAGGGAAGTATATTTTGGCAACAAATGTATTGTTACTGATGCAGCAAAGAGAGAAGACTATAGGCGTCGGGCTGTGGCGCTGGCAAATCTTCTAGAGTTTTATGTATCAAAGGGCTACTTGCGGCTTGAGGAAGGGTTATGAGCGGGGGAG
>PIVM01000059.1 GCA_003353945.1 Gammaproteobacteria bacterium | reverse complement strand
TAAACAATATTCAGACTCAGGTACTGAACCTGTTAAATGTACCGTTAGCGCTTTACGAATGATTTTTTTTAATCCGCGAAAAATCGGAAAACTCTTGCCTACGAAGCGCGGAATGTGGGGTGGATATCATCAGTTGGTGGCAATAGTCCCTGTACCTAC
This sequence comes from Gammaproteobacteria bacterium, assembly GCA_003353945.1. Classification (GTDB taxonomy): domain Bacteria; phylum Pseudomonadota; class Gammaproteobacteria; order Pseudomonadales; family PIVM01; genus PIVM01. Next base: position 30,090 of record PIVM01000059.1, on the reverse strand, counting down.
CGTTAATTCATAAGTAAAACTACTATGTGCATTATAATAAATGACACCAATCCGATAACTGCCAGGTTCCAAGACTCCCGTAGTCATATTGGTTACATCATCACAACAACTAGTCGGCAAATCATAGGCAACAATGTCACCCGAATCATCTGTCAATAACAGACCAGCACCACCTGTTGCGTTAACTGTAATGGGTGATTGGCTTTCAAGTTCAACTTGATACCAGTCTGATGGCTCAAATTTCGTAGCTGCGTTGTTACTAGCAATCGAAAGTCCATAATTGACGCTGTCTCCATTCGTGGCCCAGGCATCCACTGCTATCCAGTATGCTTCGCCGGGATCTACAAAGAAGCTGATGTTTTCCAGGTTTTCCGTATCCGTTTCGAGATTATCATTGATTGAAGAAGCGACAAGACGACTGTTAGAGCCAAACACAAAAACATAAAGATCAAGATCCGCGTTTTCTGCGTTAGTAAAATCCAGCTCTATATCAAGTTGTGCACTTTCTTGCGCCTCAAAATAAAACCAATCTTCTACCGACATAACATGATCAGACCCTGCTGAAGGAAAATCTGTAATAGTAAACTGTTGTCCTTGATCACTATCAGATATGTCTGCAGATACATAGGTTGGTAAGGAGACGGATTGGGGGCTTGCGTTTGAGCTATTGTCGGGTTCAATTTCTGCCACTGCCCTCAAGGTCACAGTTTCAGTGGCGCCATGGTCACTCTCCTGATAAAAGCCGCCTTTAACTGTTGAAGGTAGGGTTATGGAATAAGCTTGAGCTTGTACATTATTAGGTTCTGTTTCAAGTAGATAGTCAACCGTGTCACTTCTTAATGAAGAGGCAATCATACCAATATCCAACGTCTTGCTGCTACCACTGGAAAACCCTCCGCCATCACTGCTGAATGAGCTGTGGTAATACAGACCAACCGGTCCAGTATTGGCCTGATAGTACTCGCGTTCCTGAAAGTTTGTTTGCGTATCACTACCGCATATCGTTTGACCTACTTCCGGGAAATATTCACACTGACCCTCACTCCGTGATACCGATACCTGATAGGCGGCACCACTAAAAAATTCATTATTCAATGATCCGCTTGTTGCAGAAAAGAGCGAATCGCTTCCGCTGATTTTGCTAAAGAAGCCGGTGCCAAGCATGGTGCCATCTTGCGCATCAAAAATTTCCTGTAAACTGACACCGTCTGCTGATACTGAGATTTTATTTCCGGCAATAGCGATATGTGTCCAGCGAGTGACTTCCAACAAATCACTATTGTTTTGTGCTTGACCGCTAAATAGCATTGGATAAGCAGTTGCCCCTGCTATTGTCTCTGGTGAGCCGAGTGTGATTCGAAACTCTCCGCTCGTATCTGAGCTGCTTCCACTGCTGCCTTGTGCGTAACTTGATGTTTTATATCGCCAGCCGTATTGCCAAAAATCACCCTCCGCAATCTCAAAATCAAATCCTGAAATCTGTGGAGCATTATCCGTATTTTCCGTAATGGGGGGGTTATCTTCCGTACTGTCAGTTTCGCTACTTCCGCCACCACCACCCCCACCCCCACATCCCGCAAGCAGGATTAATAGCAAAGATGTTCCCATTACGGCAAACTGATATTTAGCTTTCATTTTCATTTTCCCTTTCCCTCGCATTGAAAGTAACACGTCCGAACCCGGAGAGGTAAATTTAGAAGGTTTCACCCGTTATGCAGGAATCAACAGTCATTTGCAGCAGGTGGCATTGAATATAACTTTCAGTGATTTAAAAACACACTTCACATAATATGCTATAGCTTGCCCGCATCATAGATCCAACATACAACCGCGCTACAAATATATTCATATCCCGGCGGCTTAGGGCCGCGGAAATAATAAATTTTCCAATTAGGCTTGCTTCCTGCTCCCTCACCTTCGTTGTTCAAATGGTTACATATTCCAATATGCCCAAAACGTTGCACGGGGCAGGCTCTGCGCCCATTTAAACGCCTCGGTGAGAAAGCATGCTTCTACGCCTAATTGGAAAATTTATTATTTCCGAGTCCCTTATTCGCTGATCATAATCAGTTTAATGTGGAGCGACCAGTATTTGTCTAGTTAAAATAAGTATAATGAGTGGTCTCAGCTATATTATAAAAAAATAACAAACTCGCATTTCTCACAAGCATTTTGCGTTGAAAGTGTTGGCTGGCGTTCTGTAAATAAAAAAATAGAAATAAGACACTCTTTGCGCCGAGATAAACCGGCAGAAGATTGAAGGAGCAAGTCCTCTGCTCGGTATTCATTTGGCATCGGAATATGCAAAATCTGGAGATTCAATGCTAGACTCAAAAAACACATTGTAGATGTGTTGATGAAGCATTAATAGATATTCTCTTTTCCTTTGCTCTACGGAGTGAAAAAGCATGCCGTTAACATGGAAGGAAGGTTTCTCACAGATATTTCATCGAGGTTATTTCGAAGATAAGGTCTGAAATCAGACATTCAGTTCAATGCAGGGAAAATTAATAACTATTTGTTATTGCGTATGGAGTTGTAGGGCGCCAAGGATCTTACAGATGTCTCACAAAAACTGGCTAGCGCTCCTCTTGCCATTAATTATCTCAATGACCGCTACCTCCTTCGTGCGTTCAGAGCCTATTCTAATATCCGAAGAAATGCAGAGTGCACCTCTGATTCAATATGCCAAGATATACCATGACAAAATCGGTGAGATGAAAATTAATGATATATTGCATGCAAACAACGAATTTCACTTTATAAAGATAACAGACAGTAGTCTTGGTTTTCGTGAAGGTAATGTTTGGTTTCACTTTCAGTTGAAAAACCCCTCAAATGTTCAGCGTGAAGTGCTATTGGCCACTAGAGCTAGGACCATTGATGATGTAGAGCTGTTTTCCCCCGACAATAGTATTGGCGGTTATCGTTCGCAGGGATTTGGTGATAACTATCCCTTTGATGCCAGGCCAATAAATACCCGCTTCTACACGCTACCCATTCAGGTGCCAGCTAATTCAGTACAAGATTATTATATGCGCTGGCAACGAGAAGGTAAGATGCACGTTTTTGCTACCATAAGCACCTACAAATACTATATAGAGAGGGAGGAGTTAAATCAGGCTATTGTGAACATCAATATGGGGCTGGCGTTAGGCCTGATGCTGTACAACTTCTGTTTGTTTCTCTATACAAGACAGCGAACCTATCTTTATTATTGTCTTTTTGTGGTGAATTTTGTTGGTTTTCTAGCCTTATTTGACGGTGCCGGTTATCGTTATTGGCCGAGTTTTATTCCCAACGAATACAAGGTGCGTGCGATATGGTTGCTGTTATTGCTACTGCCGGTTACTCTGGTGCAGTTTTCTCGATCGTTTCTGGACAGCCGAACATTGCTTCCGCGTCTCGATGTGTTTTGCCGTATCATTATGAAGACGCTCTTGGTTTCCTGCCTATTAATCCCTATCGCTCCTCTTCCCGTAGTGGAGCCTACTGTGTTGACGACAGTATCAGTTATCTTTCCCTTTTTGATGATGATGGGGGTGATTGCCTGGCGTGCGGGACATAAATCTGCATGGGTATTTATTGCCGCCTTTTCTATTTTCTTTATGTCTGCCATGTTTACGGCCATAGCAGAATTTGATTTCAAATGGTTGCCAGAAAGCCGATGGTACATAGAGGTGCTACGTTTTAGCTTTTCCTTGAATCTAGTTCTTCTCTCCATCGCCCAGGCAAACCGTATCAATGAATTAAATGATGAACAGGCCAGGGCCAATCAGCGAGCAGTTGCAGCCAGTGCTGAGGCTAGGGCGAAAGGACAATTCCTTGCGACGATGAGCCATGAGATACGAACACCCATGAATGGGGTGATCGGTATGGCTGAGCTGTTGCAGGATACGTCGTTGGATGACCATCAAGCGCACTATGTCGATATCATCAATAGTTCAGGCAAGCTCTTGCTCTGTGTCGTTAATGATATTCTTGATTACTCAAAAATATCCCAAGGCAAGATGGAGCTTGAGAACATCCCCTTTCTGCTTGAGAGCTTAGTGGATGAGAGTGTCTCGCTGTTTGCCATGAAATCAAGTGAGTCTAGGCTTTTGTTAACCGGTAATGTTGCTCCTGGAACACCGCCCGTCATCAAGGGCGATTACACGCGCATTCGCCAGATACTCACTAACTTACTTAGCAATGCATTTAAGTTCACAGAACAGGGCGAAGTGCGCCTGCGTGTCTGTGCTGAATACAACGATGATAACAGAGAGCCTAGCCTCCGGTTTGATGTGTCGGATACTGGTATCGGTATGAGCAATGAACAGCAACGCAAGCTGTTTCATGATTTCATGCAGGCGGATATTTCCACTACACGTAAATACGGTGGCACCGGATTGGGATTGGCAATAAGCAAACGATTGGCCAGCCTGATGAGTGGACAGATAGGGGTAAGCAGCAAACCAGGCGAAGGATCGAAGTTCTGGTTTAGGTTGCCGATGTCTGTCCCTGGCGCAGAAGAAATTCAATCCATGGTGCCTGATGCCACTGTGCTGCGAAATAAACGGTTGCTGTTGGTTGAGGACAGTCATGCCTTTACTGAATTTGTTTGTGAGTTAGGGCAAACGTGGGGCATGGAGGTTAGTGTAGCAGGATCAGTGGAAGAGGCCTTGGTCTTGTTAATCAGTAAAAGCCGCACGTTCGATGTAACCGTGATCGGTTTTACCCTGCCTGATGGGGACGGTCTTGAGCTGCTGTCCCGCTGCCGACAGGAGCCCTCATTTGAGGCATTGCCTGTAATTATAGCAGCAGCACTTAGCAGCTCAATTTCAAAAGCGGCTCTCGCTGAAGCGGGTGTGTTGCAGTTACTTGAACGGCCCGTGACGTCTTCCGGTTTGCGTGGTGCCCTGTCGAGCGCCTTGGGTGTACCCCATAGTACTGCCAAACCTATCAAAGCTGGCATTCAACATCTGTTAGGGCTGAAAGTGCTGGTGGCTGACGATAACATAGTCAACCAAAACGTAATATGTTCAATGTTAGATAAGTGTAAGATCGAGAGCAAAGCAGTAGAAAATGGTAAATTGGCTGTTGTGGCTTACCAGCAAGCTGCCAGGAATGCCGATAGCAAATTCGATCTCATTATCATGGATGCAGAAATGCCGGAAATGGACGGGTACACCGCCTGTCAGCAAATTCGTGGCGATGAGCAAGCACATGGAAATGGAAGCCATATACCCATCATAGGATTGAGTGCCCACGTTAGTAGTGAGCACAAACAGCGTGCATTGGACAGCGGTATGGATGCTTATCTCACCAAACCGGCGGCCTTTAATGAACTTGTAAAACAGATCAACCAGTTCTTCCCGCATAGTGGTTGATAAATAGTGGTTGATAAATAGTGGCTGATAAGCGGTAGTCCGTTTTCAGAAATATCTGCTAGGCCAAAAAAGGAAGCAAAATCGGAGAATAGCGAGGTTCCTTATGCGTCATTCAACAGGTCGATTTCCACACGCCTTGTTTTCAATTCCTCTATTTGTGATCGAAGCAGCTACGGCACAAGCGGTTGATCATAGCGACCTTATTCTGGAAGAAGTTATTGTGACGGCAACCAAGCGCAGTGAAAATCTGCAGGCCGTCGCCGTCAGCGTGTCAGCCTTGAATGAGGAGGAATTGGAAAGGAGGGGAGTGATGAGTTTTGAAGATTACGCACGCTTGCTCCCAAGTTTCAGTTTTTCAAGTGGCGGACCAAACAAAAATAAACTGGCTGTGCGAGGGATATCCGATGGTATTGACTTGGATCACCAGGTTCAGTCATTGGTGGCGGTCTATTTCGATGAAGTGCCGCTTAGCAACTCAGTTGCTATCCCTGATCTTCATGTATTTGATGTGGAGCGTGTGGAGCTTTTGCGTGGGCCTCAGGGAACCCTGTATGGTGCTAGTTCCATGGGAGGGGCTCTGAAAATTCTTACTAAAAAACCAAGCGTGGATGAGAGCGAAGGAAAGCTGGATCTATCCTTTGCCAATACATCCCATGGTGCAGGCAGTTACGCCATTAATGGTTCTATCAATATGCCTTTGGGTAATGATGTTGGCGTTAGGGCAAGCGTTTTCAGTAAAGAGGAGGGTGGTTATATCGACAACGCTGCTTTGAATAAGGATGATTGGAATGATGTGATAACGCATGGCGGGCGCTTGGCACTGAGGGCGTTGTTAATCGAGCGACTTGATATCAATATGAGTGCGATCTATCAAGACGCCAATGTTGATGGTCGAAATTCGTATGAACCAGCACGATCAGGCATCTCATTTTATGGGCCGGTAGCGGAGCATCAGGATGATACTATCAAACTCTATAATCTTACCCTTAATGCCGAATTAGATTTTGCGCGTTTAACGTCGGCAACCTCGTGGTATCGAGGTGACAATGATTATCTTTTTGATTTTAGTGCAACCGGCTTCAAAACATTAGAACCACTGTTTCTTGCTGGAAGTATTGAGGCGGTTGTGCCACACAGGCTTGACCAGCACTATAAAGTGTTCTCCCAGGAGATCAGGTTGGTGTCGGCTGAAGATACGACCCTAAAGTGGACCCTTGGCGTTTATTATTCCAAGGAAAAACTGCACTACGACCAAGCTGTAGTAGTCGACCAATTGGCGAATGTGGTGGGCCCAGCCTTGCAAAGCGCTGGCGGGGTTGCTTCACTTTTGCCCGGAGGTTTATTCTATATCGGTGACGATCTTATCTTTACCGCAGATGTCAATAATGAAGTTAAGCAGCAAGCGATATTTGGTGAGGCTACATATGCCATAGACGACATGTGGAGCATGACCTTAGGGTTACGTTGGTTTGACTTTGAGATTAAAGATTACCGCACCAGTGAGGGCGTTCAAAATGTCATTACTAATGCGGGTGATCCTCTCAATAAAGGTTTTGCAGAAAATACGGATCGTACCGATGAAAATGGTTTGATGCCAAAATATACGCTGGAATATCAATATAGTGAAGAGATGCTGGCCTTTGTGACCCTGTCCAAAGGTTATCGTGTTGGTGGGAATAACTCCAGTTTGGCGATTACGAGCGGTGCGCCGGCTAGTTTCGAGTCGGACAGTTTATGGAACTATGAAATAGGCATAAAAACACAATGGTTTGATGGTGGCGCGATCCTTAATGGCGCCGTTTACTATTTGGATTGGGACGACATAATCAGCGTCGGCAACTTCGACAATGGTTTTCGTTTTCGAACCAATGCTGGTAAGGCTCGTGTAATGGGCATTGAATTGGAAGCTGCGTGGCAGTCTTCAAAAAATCTGTGGTTGCAAGCAGGAATCAATATTCAGGATGCCGAGCTGCGAGAGAATTTCTGCACTAATCCCCTCGCTGATACAGAATGTACTACCGCTTCAGATGATCTGGTCGGGGCAGATGGTGACCGCTTGATCGGTGTGCCGAAATTAAAGTTGAGTGCCTCTGCAGATTATGTGCGCCCTGTTTCCGATTATCTCGATTTTATGGTGCTGCTTGAGGTTATGCATATCGGAAAATCCTATTCAGTTTATGAGTCCCGCGCTAAGAAAGCGCATGAGCTTGGTGATTACGAACTTGTTAATTTGCGGTTTTCCTTGCTCTACGAGCAAGGATGGGAAGCGACAGTATTTGTAAAAAATATGTTTGATTTTCGAGGCAATGTAGGTGCACAGTTTGTTGATGCCGTAAGTAGGGATTTCAAACGAAAAAATGTCATTCGTCCTAGATCTTTAGGTGTCGGCCTCCGTTATCTTTTTTAGGTTTTGGATAGAAAAGATTGTCACAAATATTGAGGCAATCTTCTATTTTCTATGTCCTAACGCCCGTAATATTGATTCTAGATTTATTTCCGAAGGCAATATTTGCCGATGGTAATGTGAGATGTTAGGGAAATATTTCAACGATATTTCCCTAACAGAATTCCCGTTTTGCTAGCCTTTTCAGCAGGTATATCAGAGAAGGGATTTGATCAAGTACCGTATTTGGCTTTTGATCTGGCCGTCATCATTGATCGATAACGTTCCATTTCGTCGGGACAGGCCAGGGTTAAAGCGTGATATTCTGCACCGCTTGTATGGTTGTATCGTTTATACACGTCACATAACATGCAGTTTTTCTCTTTCTGAGCTGCCGTACCTTGAACAGCGCCACCGCAAAGTGTGCCGGCAACTGCCCAGCAGCTATGGGACATTTTCTCGCGAGATACCATGCATTCTCCTAGTTCACAAACATTTGGGCCTCCTTTTTGTCTACCGCAGTTTTTTATTTGCCAACAACTCTTCATTTCACATGACATGGCCTTTACCTCTACTTCAACAGAAATGAGCTTACTCCGTATTGCAGTTCTCTCCAGCCTCCTTTGGAAATTTGGTGGTTCATTGTGCTAAATACACAATTTATAGAAACGTGTGATGAAAATTTCGTGCCACTAAGTGATGCTTGTGACAAATAAACAGAGGGAAAACAATCAAAATTGCTAAGAGTCAATATGTGGGCGAAAAACAGGCTGTCATAACGCATTATTTTGACATCATATGTTTTTGGAATGCCAATTAATCCGTGACAGATTCTTTGTTTTGGGAAATCTATTCAGAAATTTCTCGGAAGTTGGGATCTTGCTCAATTGATTGTATTAGCGATCGCAGAGCGCTGAATATTTTGTGTGTTCCGCAATTTCATGGATAAAAATGGGATAATTGAACGTGCTTTCAATAAAAATAGATGTCACAAGGTGCTCAATAGTTTCGGCTTTTCAATACCATAACCCTGCGCATGATCAACGCCAATTTCACGTAACACATCGAGAATATCATCATTTTCCACAAATTCTGCAATGGTTTCCTTGCCAAGAAAGTGACCGAGTTCGTTAATGGATTTCACCATGGCATAGTTGTTTATGTTGGTCACAATATCTTTGATAAAAATGCCATCGATTTTCAGGTAGTCGACGGGGAGTTTTTGTAAATACTCGTAGGATGCCAAGCCGGTACCGAAGTCGTCGAGTGAAAATTGGCAGCCGATATTCTTTACTTCGTTGATAAAATCAGCTGCGTAATTGAGATTAGATATGGTTGCGGTTTCAGTAACTTCGAAACAGAGCTTTTCGGCTTTTACTGAGGAACTGCTAATCTTATCCAACAAAAACTGAAGAAAACTATCATCGTTAATGGTGTGTCCCGACAAATTGATAGAAAGGCCGTGGAGTATGCTGAGTTTATCCTGATTCTTCTCCATCCACTCAAATGTGGAATCAACAACCCAGCGATCGACTCTTGGCATTCGATTGAATTGTTCTGCGGCTTCGATAAACGCCTCCGGAGAAGTTAATTCGCCCCTATCATCCAGCACACCTAATAGCACTTCGTAATGAGGATGATTAGTTTCGGGAGTGTTGACAGGAGCAATTTTCTGGCATCGTACCTGAAGTAAGTTTGAGGCGAGGGCATGATCCACCTTGCCTACCCAGTTCATCACTGAGTCATGGTGCACTTGGTCAGCGTCATCCATATGGAATTGTACCGCTTTGTCGCCAGCATTTTGCTTAGCCGACATGCAGGCTAAGTTTGCATGTTTTAAGACAATAGATACGCTTTGACATTTTGATGTTATTATTTTCACGCCCACACTAATGCTGGCAGTGAGCTTTTCGCTATTGATTTGAAAGGGCGCATCATTAACGGTTTGTCGCATTTGATCGGCAATGTCCATTGCCTCTTGTTCACTACTGTTAGTTATGAGTATTCCGTATTCGTTACCACCAATTCGTGCCAATAAATGGTCTTCATCCAAATCGTTCTTTAGTCTTTGTGCAATATCTTTCAATAGCTTGTCACCTACATCATGGCCGTAATTATTATTGATAATGCTGAATTGATTAATATCGATATGGAACAAGGCATGAATCACTTTCATTTTCTGAGCTTTGGTTAGTGCTTGAAATAATTGCTTTTCAAACTCACGTCTTACAAGCAGTTCCGTCAGAGGGTCGTGCGTGGCATGATATGCCATTTTCTCGTATACTTTTTGCACCGTATTAAACAGACTCTTGTCAACAAAAGATATGTCACTTTCTTCGACTAATACTGTCTTTCCACTTTCTAGTTGTGTGACCAATTGAAGTGCATTGAACTCTATTTCATTCATACCCTGGTGGTTGACGAAAACGAATTTGTAGGCGTCTTCACAAGTCCATATCAAGCGCATTCGCATAATGCCGTCTTGTTCTTCGTCATACTCTACCCAATCACCAACTTTCATATTATTTACACGTCTAAGCCAGCGATTTTCCGCTAATTCAGCGTCGATTTCGCCACCGAGATCAGGAATGGATTTTTTGAGATCAGACACCTGATTAGCATCCAATAATATGTCGAATCCAAGATCCTTTTCTTCAATTATTATTTGGTTTTGATTGATATCGCCATACAAGAGTTCCCGCAACTCGCTCATTAATGTTTGGTGCGCGATGATGCCGGAAGAAGAGATCGATAACTGCCGAGCGACTAACTCCAGCACAGCAGGCGCTTCCAGGTCAAGTTCAAACTCATCGCCAATATCCGTCGTTTCTTTTCCGCTACTACGACATTGAGTCCATGTAATCAGTGCTTCGATCACATTTAGGTATTCCTTCAGGTCGGTGCTTTGTTCTCCATAACGGACACAGGTGACAACGAGTAAACTGCGCCAACCTTCATTGAGTAAATCGAGAACTGCACTAGGAATGGGAATGCCAGTCATGAGCTCTACCAGTCTTTTTAGAACATGTCGTTTGGCGCGATCCAAATTTTGCTGTCCTTCGTAGGCTTTTGCTACACGTTCAGCATTACGTTTAAAAGCGCTCTCCTGACGGACAATCAGGTCTTCCAAGGCGGATGAAACGGTGGTAAAAATGCCTTCATTACTGTCATGCTCGTTGATAATGCTTTCAATGTGTTTTTTAACCGTACGCTCCAGACTTATGTTATTCACCCTGTCTGCGGTCCCAATGCGAACAAGTCGGTTAATCACCTGTCTGGCAGGATGCTGGTAGTCGTCTAGGAAGTCAGGTTCGTTCAGAACAACTTTCAGCAGTGGTATCTTTAGTTGATTGATCCAATTTTGAATATCTCCATCTAACTCTTTTGTGGCTTGGACTAAGCCAAACAGATCATCGACTATTTCAACGAGGTCTATTTGCTCATCATATAGTTGTTTGTCTTGAGTCGAATCTCCTTTCATTGTTCTCACCGATTGCAACACGACATCCTTTAACGGTGCCGACGACCTAGAAAGTTCGAGATTTTGCTCTAGCGGTAGATTACTGAACCATTGATTAATATCATCTATATTGAAAAACTCAGGGGAGTTGCCATTCTCAGGATGCCATATCTGGCTGCTTCCCTCGTAATACTCCTTTCCAGTTTCTGTGCTCAGTCTCTGCAAACGCTTAAGAGATCGTAAGGATTGATAAGCGTTACACGGCGGCATGGCTTGAGACGGAGCGGACGTAGAATCAAGAGAGTCTTTCCAACACGGGTCAGTTTCTGACTGCTTCTCACATTCTGTGATAGGACGATGATTGTCGGGAGTGGTTTGACTTTCTTGGACTAGGTTTATTCCGCTCTGTGACAAGATGGAAATGAGCTCACCGTAAAAATTCCTGGAGTGTTCATCAAATGCCTGCTGAAAACACCGGTAGACAACTGATAATATATGGCGTGGTAAAATGCATTCAGACAATGCTTGCCTGAATGTCTGACAGATAACATGGGGGCCAACCGGATTGTTTTGGGCAGTGATTTCCGCTTCATACAATTGAGAAAAGTACTGATGAATCAATTGCAGTTCTGTAAAGAACTCAGCTTCAGCAGAAGAAATTATCAATTGGATATCCAGCCAGTCTTCAAAAACATTATTCTCCAAAACCTCAAGTTCCTTCGCCTTGAGATCGGCTCTGACTTCGGTTTGCTTTAGTAGCTGAGGCGGAGTTTCCAGATATTGACTGACATGTTGGCCAATGGATTGAGATATTTGACTATGGCGAGCTTTAAGTTGATTTAGGGCCTCAAAATACTCTGCCTGCTGCTGATTGGACCGAGCGAGTTCGGCTAATTTGAACAACTGTTCGTCCACGTCCTCAATGAATTTTCCTAGGATTGATTCCCAGAACGATTTTTCGATGATGTTTATTTGACCAATTAGATCAGCATGCTTTGTACCTGTTGTGGCAGGTCTGGGGTTTTCCGAAGAACGGACGGTTATGAGGCTGTCCAGTAGATTGATGGTCGAGCCGTCGGGGTCATGAAATTCTATGCCGACCGAATGATCGTCCATTCTTCGAATATAGCCTTGTAGTGCCATGGCATGATTTGTGTTGTTCGCTGAAAAATCAAATTCAATGGAAATGCAGCTAAACAGGTTGAGTTTTTGGGTTGCTGCAATTTCTGTCAGATTAACGCCAGGTTCTAGCAGAAGGCCGCCTGAGCAATAATTTTTAATGCAACATTCAATCGCATGCGCGTTCTCGAATCGTAGTACTGCTTGCTGAATAAACGGGTAGCGTTTATATGTGCGACGTTCCATGTAAATTCCCTCTTATCTAAATCCTTGTTGATCCATAGCATCCTGTTAACGTACAAATGTTCATTGCCTTCCTTTAGTGAGGAATAGCCAGTATGAGCTAGCCATTGTCAGCAGTTTCGACATGAGCACCTATACCGGATTAATAATCTAATCATGTTCCATTTTGAGATTCTAGCCTCACTGCTTAAGAGCACAATGAAATAAACGGAGCTAGGGTATTCGTGATCCCTAGTAATTCAGTTCGCAAATACGATTTGATATTTATAGGGTAGTCGATAGATAAGTAAATAGAAAAACGGAGACAGGTTAAAAATAGTTTCTAATATTATGAGCCCAAATTTTGGAAATGGCTAGGATGACATTCATTCCCAATTTGAATGACACGCAAATTATGATTCTAATTAACGGTCGTCCCTTTAAGGCCGGATTTCCGGTACATCTAACGGTGTACTGCTTAGCAGCTTCCCTATCGATACAATAGACCGCATGGAATTTGTCCGTGGCCCCGGTTCTGTGCTGAATGGCAGAAATGCCTATTGCGGTGTGCTACTTGAAGTTATACTGCGATAGCATTTTGGGAGATTTAATGAATACTTCGAAGAGTATAAGAGGGCTCGCGTTACTATTCTTTGTATTGCTAATCTCCTCTCGTTGCCAAGCGGTAAGCCTTGATGATTTATTCAGTCTAACTCTGGCGGAATTGACTCGTGTAACGATTACTACATCTACCTTACACGACGAAACTCTTCATAGTACACCCTCTTCAATTAGTGTTATTACTAGTCAGGATATTGATCGGCTAGGTGTTTTCCGTCTTGAACAGCTAATGAATTATATTCCGGGATTTCAAGCTTATCGTACAGATCAGTTAGGTCTGCAAACAACATTCTCTAGCCGTGGCAGACGATTGGGTTCAGCAGGGCGTGAAGTCCTTATTTTGTTGAACGGGTTGAGGCTTAATGGGGGTTGGGCAGGAGGAATGGCTGATATTGATACTTACATTTCTCTTGAAAATATTGAGCAGGTTGAATTCATTCGAGGTGCTGGATCTGCCATTTATGGTAGTAATGCATTTTTAGGAACAATAAATATTATAACCAAGTCAGATAACCAAGTAGAAGGGGCATTGGGTGAAAACAGTTTTGGGAAAGCTGCATTCGGGGTATCAAAAATAAAAATCATTCTACTTGTAAGTCAACTCATCTCGATTTAGGCTCTGCCTAAAAGTCGACATACTAGGTCAGTCATATACCTCCGGCTTTGTCAGAGGTATATGATTCGCCTTCTCCAAGGGGTAAACTGGAAATTTCCTTTCAGTTTGATTAAATTTTTCGATAAAACAGACCGATACCTCGTTTCGGAATAATTTTGCGGTTACTATCTGCCTAATGAAAAAAATAAATAATTAGAGGCCTTGATGTCGATAAAGCACAAAATTCAGCAAAATTATATCACTTTGGGCCGAATTACCTACCAATACCCCAAACATGTGCTGATGCTTTCTCTATTGGTGACGGTAATTTTCTGTGCCTCATTAGGCAATCTTCGTATTGATACATCCACCGAAAGCAATCTAGACCCCAATCACCCACAAACTCAAACTTATAAAGCATTTCATGAAGCTTACGGGTTTGAAGAAGCTGCGGTTTTGTTGGTGAAAACCGAAAACCTATTTGATCTTGCCTTTTTACAAAAACTGGCAAATTTTCATGCTCAGTTGGAAGATGAAGTGGTTCTGCTGGACTCAATGAAAAGTATGATCTCTGCCTCAATGATCTATGGTAGAGGCGACGAGCTAGTGGTCGAGGACTTGCAAACAAATTTTCCAAGCACAGATGAAGAACTGCAAGCATTTAAACAACGAGCAATGACCAACAAGTTGTTTAGAGAGACATTTATATCCAAAAATGGGCGCTACACATCCTTGTTCCTCTATCAACTTGCACACTCTCCCACCCTATTGCATGGAGAAAAACAGGCATTTACTTCGGCTGACCAGCATGAGTTTATGCAAAGCATTCGTAACGTTATCACTCACTACCAGAGTGATAACTTCGATATCGCAATCTCAGGAGGTCCCGCAATTGGCAATACCTTATTAAAAAAGATTGCATATGAGACTCCGTTATTTACTGCTCTTTCTAATCTTGTGATTATTATTTTGCTGTATAGTCTGTTCCGTCGCGTTTCAGCGATTTTATTACCTCTGTTGGTTGTAAATATTTCTCTTGCGAGTCTGTTCGGCTTAATGGCTCATTTTGACGTGGCTCTAAGCTCCTTCTCCCAGATTTTGCCATCCTTTATTCTTACGGTAGGGGTGTGTAACTCTGTGCATTTTCTCAGTATTTTTTATCAGCAATACGAACAGCATTCCGACAAAAAACGGGCTATAGAGGAAGCGTTTGCCCATACGGGCATGCCGATGATGTTAACAAGCCTAACCACGGCAGTCGGCATGTTGTCATTTGCCATTACAGAAATTGCACCTATTCGTTCATTAGGCCTTTTCGCCGCTGGTGGTGTTGTGATTATATGGTTTTATACCATTATATTGTTGCCCAGTTTGTTAGTCCTGACATCAATTAACCCTGCTAAGAAAGGCTCAGCCGTATTGGCGAAAAGCCAGGCCTTTTTAAATCAGTGCGGCCAACTGGGTTGGCAACACCCGTGTAAAATTGTAACTGTCTTTTTTGTCCTGTTAGTCGCTGCAATAGCAGCCGTTAGTCAGCTGCGTTTTGAGCATGACCCGGTTAAATGGTTACCAGAAAAATCTGAACTTCCCACTGCCATTAATCTACTAAATAATGAATTTCATGGAGGCATCGCGATTGAGGTTTTACTTGATGCAGGGAAACCCAACGGCATAAAAAATTCTGGCTTTTTGAATATGTTGGATAGCATTAACATGCTGGCAACACAGTATGAAAACCACGGTGTAAAGATGGGAATCAGCCGCTCGATTGTTGATACAGTTAAACAGTTACATTTAAGCCTAAACAGTAATAATCCTGAATTTTATAGAGTGCCGGACAATGACGAATTGATTGCTCAGGAAATATTGTTATTTGAGATTTCTGGAGGAGCGGATTTAGAAACCCAGGTAAACAATAATTTTTCTACAGCCAGAGTAACAATATTAGGTCCATGGCGCGATCTGATCGCCTACGCCAGCTTCCTTGAAAGCTTTGAATCAGAAATAAGAAATATTGTAGGCGATAGTGCCAAGGTATCTTTTACCGGTGTAATTTATGTAATGTCGCCTATGCAAAAAATGGCTATTCAGACCATGTCTAAAAGTTATGCCTCAGCTGCATTTATTATCGCCCTAATGATGATGCTAATGATTGGCAGTCTTCGTCTGGGACTAATTAGTATGATTCCAAATTTGCTACCAATTATTTTTGGTATGGGGTTTATGTTTATAGCAGGTTTCACTCTTGACCTGTATTCCATATTGATCGGAAGCATTGCCATCGGCCTGGTTGTTGACGATACCGTACATTTCCTCCACAATTTTCAAAGGGTTTATCAACAAACGGGAGATGCCGAGCTCGCAGTAAAGGATACATTAAATAGCACAGGTAACGCCCTGTTGTTCACCACCATCCTGTTGTTTAGTGGTTTTATGACATATAGTTTATCGAGCCTAACAAGCTTAAGCGAATTTGGGATGATTACCGGATTTATTGTAATACTGGCATTAGTATCTGATATTGTATTGCTACCTGCTTTGCTACGCTTACTTTATGCGAGAAAAACAACTCACACGATCGAAAGAACCAGACAAAAAAACGCAAAACTCAACGATGTATCAGTATTAGGTAGAGAAGCTGCATAATTTGAGTTTATGGGAATCACTCAAAAAGACAGCTTTAAAACTGCTTGCAACCACAAACCCTTGCAGCGAATAGTCGGGTGGTACCAATATGCTGATAAAGTTCTGATCTTCAAAAATAGAACAAGCTGCGTGATTGTGGTACCTTGCTGAATTTCCATATTCGATAGAATGTTTGTTTTCTAGGCGAAATACGGTTTTGTCAGAGTGAAAGCTAATAGGGGCAATCAAGAGAAAAATGCAAACTGGTTAGGCAAGAAGTTGAGCAAAATCTCTTTAATTTGCTTTTATTTCCAAGACTCTTAAAATTAGTATAGCGGTATGACTTAGGAATAATTATATGGAAAATGCAACCTTACAAATCATAGTTCGTCTGGATATTGGTGAAGGTCAACTGGAAAGCTTTAAAAGCATGGCGCAACAAATTGCAGACAATGTTGAAGCAACGGAACAATCTACGCGCGCCTACGAGTGGTTTATTAATGCCGCCGGTGATAAATGCTATGTTTCGGAATCGTACCCTGATTCAGATGCACTCATGTTACATATAAACAATGTGGGCGCTGCGCTGGGTCCTTTGCTAGAGATTGCGCCTTTGTCTAGCATGCTTGTGTTAGGAACGCCAAGTAATGAAGCTGCAGAAGTTTTATCAGGCTTTGGGGCTCAAATCTTTCTATTTTCTGCGGGTTTTTCAAGATAAGTGATTTAGCAGAAATTGTTTTTTCAGTCAGTACAGAGAGCGGCCTTTACATCGTTGGCAATGATCCTGCTCGTAACGTAATAGGACTTACTACGAGTTAGTACAAAGAGTTTATAACGGCGTATCCTACGATTTTTGCCGGTTACATACGCAGTCTAAAGGTTCGACAGGATGTGACATCATTTTAGGTTGCTATGTATTTGATTTCATTTAACACGGGCGAAAGGTATTGGTTTCTCACTAATACAAATCGATCTTTAATTCGTTTTCTCGATCAGAAAGAATGTGGTCAATTCTTTTTATATAGGGAGAAAAATTATCACTGAATGCTTGATAACGCTCCTTTGTTAACAGCTTTGGTTCAAGATACAGGGGATGATTTGTTTGAATCTCTTTTGATTTTTCCGCAGTTGCTTCCAAAAATGCGTTGCGTAATATGTTCACTGTTTTCTTGTTGGTTTTCCCTGGTACGACAAGTACGGCAGCGCCTTCAATGCTGGGTAACTTAATGATATTGAATTGATCCTTTTCCCATAGTTGTTTGAACTTAAGATAGAATTTTGTCAAAACGCCAAAATGGCAGTTTCCCTTCACGACATCAAGCAACACGTTATCCCAAGAACCTATAGTGTGGTTTACAAAGTTGTTTTCTGTGATGCCTTGTTTTGCCAGCCAAATGTGCGCTTGTGTATAGGAGATAGATAATTCATCCCTAAAGGAAAAGCAGCTTTTTGGCGTAATTTTATTTTTCAGTGTTTTCTTGCTAATAATTGCTACCTGATGTTCCAAAGGCCAGTAAATAATGGGTACGGCCTGTAACTTATCGATAGCCCATATCGCTTCGTGCACTGATAAAAGATAAATTCCAGTATCTGATTGTGTTAGTCTATCCAGTAGAGAGCGGTTTGTGCCGGGATATTCAGGTTTTAACTCCAGACTGGTTAGTCGCTTGACGACTTTGATATATGGATCTGACCATTGCAACATGTCTGTTTCATTTAGGTAAGGTGGTAGAACAAACTGCAAAGACTCTTGGGTGTCCTTTTGCTTCTCAGCATAGGTGGCTATACTCACAAAGCATGTCAGAAAAAAAATGGTTGCACTTAGTCGGAATATTCTCATATCCTAATTTGTCCTCTCTTTGTGAGAATTGCCGTGTTCCGAAAGCAAATTAAGATGATTTATCAGATTGTTCGTGATGGTTGAATTGCGTTGAAACAATGCATCGATATTGTCTTTGGTAATAGGCTTCGCAGCGATATAAAATACGCTACTTGGAAAGCCAGGCGTAACACCGGGTTTTATGTTTAGCCATTGTTTTTGAATTTTTTTTAGAATTTCCTTGTCAAGATCTGGAGAACTAAAAACATAAATAATGCCAATATTTGTATTATCAATCGATTGAAAGGTAAGTGTTTTTTTAATGCTGGGTTGAAACCCGCTAAGAATGGCGCTACCAGTGAATGCGTAGTCACATTTGCCTGTTAGAATTGACATTAAAACATGGGTGGAATTTGTAAAGTGCTTGATTGTAATGGCGCTTGGATTTAATCCTTTTTTTTTCATCCACTCATAAGCTAAAGGGCTTAATACTGCGTATATATCGGGTAGCGCAAAGCAGGCTTTCGCATAACTGACAGAGGTTCCTTTTTTGTGTACCAAGACGGGATGACTGTTGTAGGGCAATTGAATAATGGGTTGTAGATTCGTTCGCTGAACACCGACAGCATAAAAGGAAGCATTTGCTAGAAAGACAGCATTTTGTTCTCTGTTTAGCTTATCAATAAACGTTTGATAGGTGGGTACCGGTACAATATCTAATTCTATTCCGTATTGTTGGAAATAATTGGCATATCGCTCCCCCCAGGATTTCATATACTCGGAACTCATCTCTGGGGCAAGAAAAAACGATACGGCGCCTGCGGAACGATTTTGATTATCCGAATGGACTTCAAATACGGCTGCTAGCTGGAATAGAAGCAGTATTAGCAGTTGATAGGCTGGTTTTAGTCGCACGATAAATGCGTCCCGGTTGAATAAGGTGAACGTTATTTATACCAATATAGTGTGGGGAAGATAGAAAAACAAATACGTTCAGTAGAGGAAAAATCTATTAGTATTAGGTGAAATAAGCGGTGTATTCTATATGTTATTTCGATCAGCTTCGGCAAAGCGAGCAGCTAGAATTACCAGCGCAGGCGATAAGGTCAGATCGGCCAACAGAGCGGCAACAATGGTCAAGCCGGTGATCATGCCAGTGTTTTGCACGCTGATCATATCACCCGACATTTGCACAAAAAATCCAACGCACAAGGCGATGGATGTGATGAGCAGCGCTTTGCCGGTGTAATACAGGGTTTTACGTACGGCTTCAGGGGCACTGTCTCCACCACGATAATAACGCCGAAAACTGTGCATAAAGTGGATCGTATCATCCACGGCGACGCCAATGGCAATAGTGCCGATTGTCATGGTAAACATATCAAAGGGAACGCCTGCCAGATACATGCAGCCTAAGCCCACCGCAATGGGTGCAAGGTTTGGGATCAAACTGATCAGCCCAAGACGAAATTCTCCAATCAGCAATACCATAAACGGTATCAGCATCAGAATTGCCAACGTGTAGGAGTTCACCATGGTATTGAGCATCAGATTAAAACTGCGCATATAGAGCAGTATCAAACCGGAGCTTTCCAGCGTTAACTCCTCGCCGAGAATCTCCTTGGCGCCTTGTTCAACTTTTTCAACAAAGGGTACGTAATGGAGGCCATTTTCAAAGGGTAGGGAGACGTGTAAACGTGCATAGCGAAACTGACTGTCCACAACGCGTTCAAGGTCCTCGGAGCCACTGGATTCAAACAAAAGCATCTCCTGGGATATCAGTTCACGACTATCAGGAATGCGGTAGAAAGCAGGGTCGTTATTATGCAGTGCCTTATTGCTTTCTTTCACAATGTCGATAACAGATGTGGTTTGCCCCGATCGAATATGCTCAGTGTGCAACTGCTTTATAAATTGCACCAGTTTATCGATGCGTTGCATAGCTTCTGGTTCCATCAGCCCGTTTTCCTTGCCGCTGTCGATAATCAGTTCGAGTGGCATCGCCCCTTTCAAATCACGGTTAGCCGTTTCTGCCGCCACGCGGGTTGGCGCATCTTCTGGAAACCACTTGATGGGTTCATGGCTGAGTCGTATATTCAATGAACCGTAAATGGATAAAACTACCAGCAAGCACCATACCGACACGACCAGCCAGGGACGTGTGCAGCAAAAATTGCCAATACGCAGGAGTAATCGTGTGAGTAATGAATTGTCTGTGCCTTGGGCTAGTTCATTTTTGCACTCGCGGATGGGCAGCACGGTTAGAAGTGCTGGTAGCAAGACAACGGAATAGACAAAAGCCAACATGACACCAATGGGTGCAGCGATGCCTAGCCCTGCGATGGGCATAAGTTCTGATAGCGAAAACGTACTGAGTGCCCCTGCTGTGGTAATGCTGGTCATCAAAACTGCTAAACCGGAATGGCGCACTGCATAGCGAATGGCTTGCTTTTTTTCATCGCCGCTACGTAGTCGTTGGTAAAAAACTGACAGTATATGCACGGCATCACCGACACAAACCGCGAATAAAAAAGTCGGCAAACTGCCGGTTGATAATGTCATGGGTAAGCCGGTCCAACCCATCATGCCAATGGTTGCGGCAATGGGCAGGATGACGACCAGCATCGGTAACATAACACCGGAAATACGTCGGAACAAAAGCAATAAAACGACGGCTATTACTGCCATCGTGATACCGACAAACTTGCGTGATTCACCAGCGACAATTTGCATTAAACCATAAGTCATTTGTAAATCGCCGGTTAGGTAAATATCGAAGTCTTCGGTCTGGTATTTTTTTTGCAGTTCATGCATGACAGCCATTGTGTCTGTTAGTTGTTGCTGACTGACGCCCACTGCGGGTGGAAAGTTTGTTGAATTTTCCTCTTCAGGTTGCTCAGTAATGGATAAGACGTTGTCGAGTGTCTGTGCCTCACCGTCAGCGCCGGGAATAATGTTAACCACAATGGCCACTGCACTTTCATCCTCTGAGACCAGAGAATTGACAAACGCAGGATTGTCGCGCAGACGTGTTTTTACCAGGGCAAAGTCCTCAGCCGAAACGGGGAAGGGGTCAAGTAATTCATCGACGATCAACGAGTCGTCATCGCCACGGACAACCCGGGCATTCACCAGGCTGATCACATCATCAAGGTAGGGAATCTGTTCGGCAAGATCCTGGTGATAGGCGTATAAGCGTTTTAAGAATTTCGGGCTGTAGATGTCGGGTGATCGAACGACGATGAGATAGACGTCGTCATTTTCAAAATAAGTACGAAATTTGTTATAGGTAATGCGTGCCGGATCGTGCATGGCGACATAACTGGTCGGTGAAGTGTCGAGCTTTAAAAACTGCGCGCCGGCTGCGAGACTACACGTCAGAAGCAGCATCAGTGCGATAGCATGCCAGGGTTTGTTTGTGATTAATTGACTGAATGTGTCAAAACCCTGTTCGGCTTTTTCTCTGAAACTCATTACCTATACCTGTCTGTTTGTCTGACAAAATAGCCATGTCGATTATTGAAAGCTTGCACAGGCTAAAGGCTGCCGCAGATGAAAACAATCTTTGTAATGATAATGTAACGATCCGTTTTTTTTATTTATCATCGAAAAGCGTGATTAGCGCATAGTAGAAGAGGTTCAGAAGAGGTTAATGCTGACTTGATAGAAGAAGATAGATTTTTTCGTTGAGCTGTTACTGTTGAGTGCATCCACTGCATGCAAGGGCATACAGGAAAAGCTGATTAGGCAAAGTGCGGTGAAGTTTGAAATCTTCTGCCGTGACTGAGGATATTTGTCTGGGTGAGGCGGATTGGGTGAGGCAGGCTGGGTGTGCGAACAAGCAATGCCGATGAGCTACGCATAATACCCATGGATATTATGCGTGTTTAGGCAGGACGTGCGATAGATTTTTACGGTGTGGCGGGGACTACATCACCGGTCGTACCATCAAACTTCATTAGGTATGCATCTTCGTTACCCAGGCTGGTATTGCCATCTAAATCGCCTAGGGTATAACCCGCTACAATGACATCGTCATCACTGTTGATCATCACAGCCCATTCAGTATCAACGCTGTCTGATCCAGCTTGTTTAATCCATTGAGGAGTGCCATCCGTGTCCCATTTGGCTGCAAAGATATCATAGCCACCAGCAGTGTTTTGTCCGGGCAATACGCCTTCGGTTCTGCCTGCTATGATGACGTCACCTTGGCTATCAACTGAAACGCCGGCCCTAGACGAATCATAGCCGCTAGTGCCGAGTAAATGAGACCACTGCTTAACGCCGGATGAATCCAGTTTCATAACAAAAACATCGGTATTGCCCGAATTGGATTCCCCGTAAAAGCTGCCAGAGTATGTCTGACCTGCAATATAAATGTTGCCGTTTGAATCGATATCAATGCGGCCCCAGTCCAGCGTATCAGTATTCGTTCCGCCATAAATCTGTGGTGCTGCCCAAACTGGATTACCGAGGTTATCCAGTTTGATCACAGCGATATCATCAAATCCGGGACCTGCATTAAAATCAGCATAGGTGACGATAATGTCATCCTGTGCAGTGACTGCAATGCCGCCTGTATTTCGTTCAAGCTGTCCGTCATCACCCAGTAGAACCGCCCAGACGAACGCGCCATCAGTTGTGCTCAACTTGGTTACAAAGGCATCTGAATTGCCGATATTGCTCTGTCCCTCAAAATCTGCACTATTTGTAAATCCGGAGATATACAGCATATTGTTGGCACCTAAGGCAATTCCGTAACCAAAATCGCTGTCATTGCCGCCAATCAATTTCTTCCACTGAACTACCCCTGATAAATTGATTTTTGCGACGATGACATCTTCTTTCCCCTGATTGGTCTGACTGCCGGTGTTACCGAGAGTTTGACCAACCACATAGGCATTGCCTAGTGCGTCGATAGCGACATCCCATAGATGTGTCGTATCTGTCGTATCAACAAGTGTTTCCCAAACTGCCCCGCCCGACGCATCACGTTTCCATAGGGTACCCGCTTGTGTGATTAGACTTGGCTCCCATCGATAGCCAACCGTATAAAGTGAATTATCCGGTCCTATCGTACCTCCGTTTACAATGTCTGCCCAATTTGTACCAAACTGTTGCGTTCCCAACCAGACGGTGACGCAGTCAATATCAACATTGCCAACATCAGAGCTGTTGATATTGCCACTACCATTGCTGACTGTACACGTTTGACCCGTGGGCTGATTTGAAATCTCTATCAAATAGGCGTCGCCATCAATTAGTTCGTTGTTAAAGGCGTAGTTACCATTGGCATTAACAAGAAGCGGATCACCACCATTATTGGTGATCGTTAATGTGTCAGTTAATCCCTGTATTTGGCCGCCAATAGAGTAGGTAGTGGATTGTGTCCCTGTGCCATTGCCAACAGACACGTGGCATCCTATTGAAAAAATAAGAGGTGAGAGGGCAAGGCTTGAAAATAATGTCTTCAGTCCATTCATAATGATATCTCCAGCATTCAGCCACTTTGTGTTCCCCCTGTGTCAGGGGTGTGGGAGTGTTTGAGTGGCTGCATGACAATAATGTAAGTATTGTTTTTATTTTGAGCAAAGATAACCGTTGTATTAATAAAAAGCAATAATGGAGCTTGTGATATTGAATATTTTTTCACGAGTATGTAGCAGTCTTAATGAAGAGAATTGCAGACGTGATGCTCGTTCTTGTTACGCTGAACTGAGAAGGCGTTAAAGTTGCTGGTTCTCGTTTATGTTTAATAACAAAATAGTAATCACGATCAATATCCCACTGGAAGACTGGGAAAAGCGCAAAATGTTGATGCGTATCAAATATGAGGGTGGGTTTCTGGGCGTTTCTCGCGCTATTCCTGTTGATTAAATTTTCTAGATTGGCATTATTAATAGCTACTAACTATTAGTTAGTAGCCGCTTGTTGAATTGCAGGCTATCAATAAAATTGGATAGCATACCTGTAGATCCATCTGGAGTCTGGACGCAGTAATCGGGAATTAATTCAGGATGAAATTGATCAGCGTGCAGAGGCTGCAATGAAACCGTTTAATTCGCCAAAACGTACTCGTCGTAGTCGCAACGTAGCGAATAATGAAGAGGTGCAGTCACAAGAGACAATGAGTGCAACTGCAGTTTATTAGTTTATGTATATGAATCGGTAAATTTGAATAACCTGTCCAGGTTGCTGTGAGAGCCGGTATATCCGGTATAACTTAGGAGGGTCGGTTGCTTTACGGCCCATTTTTTTCTGTAAAATCTCATAGAACAAGCATTATTAAATACTGACTATGCAAGTCGAATTTGCTTGCACAGGAAAAATAATTCACACAATAAATTTCAGATTAGAGTTGGATAATCGGGAAAACCGCCAAGCCTCAGTGAAGAGACTTGCGATTTAGAGGAGTCAACATTAAAGACTATGATGTGATTGTTATTGGTGGTGGAATCAATGGCCTGATGCAGTATGCCGCACCATCGATGGCACTCGCTGAGCGAGTAGCCAATTTGAATGATCGGCTGGCGAAACACTTAGGACTACCCTTTGATGGCGATGATGTGATGCGTATGACCGGGTATGAATTACTGGATGTGATTTTTGAATCGGAAAATGTGCGTACCGTGCCGGCCTGCCTGGGAGAGTTTACCGGGCAGTGGCCGATTAATCGACGGGTGTCGCCGACGGTGCTCGGTCTTTGCGGATTTATGCCGATGGCAGTGCATCAGGCAAAGGGTGGATCACATGCTTTAACACATTCCTTGGTGAAGTGTTTTGTCTCTCATGGCGGTGAGATCTGGACTACTTGTCCAGTCAGTCAAATTTTGTATGAAAACGGCAAGGCTTGTGGTATCAAATTATCTGAAGATGCATTGATTCCGGGAGAGGAAATTCGCGCCAAGACAGTCGTGTCAAATCTCAGTTTTACGATTACCTTTGCCGACCTGTTAGGCGAGGAGGTGATTGGCAAGGACTGGATGCGACGTACTAAATTTTATAACTATGATGATCCGCAACTCGCAGGATTTCACTATGCGCTGAAGGATGCACCCGAATTTAAATCGGCTGCTCATGATCCAGCGATTCAACGTTCCTGGGTAGGCTATTTTGGTTGTGATGATTTAAACGATATTCGGGATGCGCAAAATAAAGTATTGACGGGCGTGATTCCTACAAAGACGATGGGGGGGGGTGGTTTGTACCGACCTTGGCCGACCCCAGTCAAGCGCCGGAAGGTTGTCATACCATTTACGCGTGGCGAACAGTGCCGCCGAATCCGCGTAGTTGGGGCAATAAGCGATTGAATGGTTGGGGGTCCTGGCGTGAAGGTTTGGCGGAGGCATTGCGTGAAGAAATGACGGAACTCTTTGACGAAATGGCGCCAGGATTTAAAGATCTCATCATTGAAAGTTTTGTGAACTCCCCCCGAGATCAGGAGAATCATAATACCTCCAATGTTCGTGGCAATATGATGGGGGGCAGTGCAATCCCAGAGCAGGCGATATGCTATTCAGCCGATGATCCGCGCGTGAATGAAGCGATGATTGTTTTTATGGGCATGGAAACTGAGGATGATCTTTTGGATCATCTTGAGGATCTCGTGACCGGCGATGCTACGGGCGAAGAGTGGTTGCATGTAACGTTACCAACGACTTTTGATAAAACCATGGCGCCCAAAGGACATACCCTAGCGCGTATTGAGTCAGTCGTGGTTTATGACCCGGAATGGCGCAGCCGCTCTGAAGCTCACGGTGATGCTTGTTTGGAAACCCTCAAACAGTTTGCGGAAATTGATGAGCAAAAGGTGGTCATTCGACGTGAAACAACGCCAGTGGATATTGAGGAAAAACTGACCACGATGACAAAGGGTTCCTACAAGCGTGGAGCCTATACGTCATTACAGTTGGGGTATTTACGTCCCAATGATCAATGCTCGCGCAGTGAGACGCCCATTGACGGTTTGTTTATAGGTGGGGCGTCGATGTATCCCGGCGGTATGATACTGGGTGCAACGGGTTATTTGGCGGCGACGGTGGTAGGTGAGTATCTGGAAGTGCCGATTCAGACTTGCAATTCCTAGAGATGTTCGTTCCCATGATTAGCGTGGGAATGATTGATTGCAACTCGTCGATTCTTCTTCTTTTCAAGTGCAGCAATCTTCTATAGCATAAGCCCAGTCAATGCACGTTTTCATAAAATAATGAGTGGGAGTATTGAGTGTCATTTCTGCAAGAGGAAATGCTTAGCGCCTATAAAAAACTGGTTGCTACACGCACACGCATTGAGCAGGGTGAGCTACCCTGGAGTGCTTTGGCAGAACACTTCACCAATGATGCCACCTTTATCGACCCTGCATGGGGCAGGGTTAAGGGAATTGATGCAATTGCCGAATTTATGGAAGAGAGTATGGCCGGGTTAGAGGGATGGACTTTTCCCTGCGAATTCATTGCTGTCGATGGTGACAAGGTGATTAGTGGCTGGCAAAACCGCTTGCCTGGAGCCAGGCCAGATGGGTCGCCTTATCAGGCGCTGGGAATCTCAGTGATGATCTATGCTGGAAATGACAAATTTTCCATGGAAGAGGATATTCTAAATATGCGTCATGTTGAGGCGCTGATTATTGAAAGTGGTTGGCTGCCAGGAGCTGGCTTCAATATGCCGCCCGAAAATCCACCGAGATAATTTGAAATCAAATAAGGGGTAAGATTAATCTAATGGTAAACCTAGCGGATTAGATTAGTTTTTATAATGTCGTTCATTGTGCTGAATCTATCTAAGGGATGACGTTTAATTTTTTGATTCTGGTCTTATACTTGTTCTGCTGGGATTTGGTTAGTTGGATTCAGTAAGAGTCGCGTGAATTATAAGGGTTGTGCAAATAAAAGATTGTTCCCGGATAGGGCAAGTTTCAGGTTCGAGTTGTATCAAAGGGAGCAGGGTGTACCGTGATACCCAATACGCTTCACCGGGTTCGCTGAGTGCTTTGAGCATAGTGTGTTTATGTAATGCTGGGCCAAAAAAACCGCAAGATGGAAGGTTTCTTGTTTTCAGGATCCTGCAGACGGAGTTGTTTCATCAAGGAGGCGTAAAATGAGCTGGTATACCGGAAATGGAACGTACAATACCGTTTTATTTGTGGCTTTTGCATACCCCGCCTTTGTGATTGTTGCTGCATTGTGCTGAGCGAAAACATGTTACTGCATGTTACTACGTGTAATGCAGCATGGAGGAAAGAGAAAAATATGCAATCAGGTGTGTATTAAGGTAACACTCGTATGTTACAATCCTTGCCGCTAAACGGGGGGTGTTGACGCTACCGTTTTAGTATTCACGTCTATAGGGCGTTGAACGAGAGCTGGGTTCATATTTTTGTAAACAAATTTTGATGTTTTTTCAGTTGCCTGCCGGCAACTGAGAGATGAATTGTTTTGTTCGCTCAGATTTGCTGTATGTGAGTCTTTATACTTAGGATAATAAAGATCAACATGGCAGGGCAAGGTTGAGATAGCAAAACAGCAATCCAGGTGGAAAACAGCAACCCAAGTAGTACGAAGTAAAATAAAAAGGAGAACAAAACGCATGAAGCAATTGAATATTCAGGATGTTGGGTTTCTTTATCAGGAAACGGCAAATACACCCATGCACATCAGCGGTTTGGGTATCTATGATTACAGTACAGCCAAACGGCCTCGCACAAAAAAAGATATCGTGCAGTACGTTGAGAGGCGGATTCATATTGCTCCGATTATGAAGCAGAAGCTAAAACATGTACCGGGTGGTTGGGATCGGCCGTTCTGGGTGGATGATGAGGATTTTGATTACGATAATCATATCTTTCACGTTGGTTTGCCACCAGCCGGTAATCTCGAAGAGTTGAATACTCTGGTCTCCAGATTACTGGCCAGGCCCTTGGATTTGACCAAGCCTTTGTGGGAGATGTACGTTATTGAAGGGCTAAAAGCCTTTGATGGTTTGGGGCCGAACAGCTTTGGCATCCTGACCAAAATTCACCATTGTTGTATCGATGGCGCATCGGGATCGAATGTGATGGGTGCGCTGCATGATTTGGCGGTCAACGCGCAACCCTTGCCCATTTCTTCCAACACAAGTGAAGCGCCGGAAGATATGCCCGGTAAATATGAGATGTTGGCAAAGGCCTATGCCAGTAACGTTGTGAGTTCTTTTGAGCAAACCGCAGCGGTATCGCGTAAATTGCCGAGTTTACTTAAAACAGCGGCTGCTCTATATAAGGGTGAAAAGAAAGCCGGCGCGAGGCTGTCTGTGCCGGAAACACGATTTAATAAAACGCCGAGCAGGGAGCGCAGCTTTGCTTCCATGCAGTTCAGTCTAGATGAAATAAAAACGATAAAAAATACTTTTCCAGGTACAACGGTTAATGATGTGATGGCATGCATCGTCGCTGGAGGGTTACGCAGCTATTTGGATGCTCATGATGAGCTGCCGGGTGAATCATTGGGTGCGATGATGCCGCAAAATATTCGCACTGAGGAAAACAAGGATGATACATACGGTAATGCAGTGGGTGGTTTGTTTGTTAGCCTTCACTCTGATATTGAAGATCCTGTTGAGCGTTTGTTGGCGATCAGCCAAAGTACGTCGGAAGCGAAACAATTTGCGCAAGATGCGGATACTGCAGCTGTATTCCCAAGTTTGATGTGTGGGTTCCTATATCCGAATGTGGGTAAACTGGTTGGCAAAGCAGCGCAGAATCTACGTGTCATGGAGCGCTTGGGCCCAGTGGTGTTAAATACCTTGGTTACTAACGTTCCTGGTCCGAATTTCCCGTTATTTCACGACGGGGCGCAAATGGTGGGTTATCGTGCGGCTCCACCCTTAACAGATGGTATTGGGATTGCGCATGCAATATACAGCTATTGTGGTCAGATCTCTCTGTCTGTAGTTGCTTGTCGAGAGGCGATGAAAGATTCTGAGTTCTATATGCAATGCTGCGAACAGACCTTTGAAAAGCTCTGGTCGAAGACGCAACGCAAGAACGCTAAGGTTAACAAAAAGACTAAAAATGTCCAACAGACTCCGCCTATTGAAAAGCAGTCGGTCGCTCGGCGTCATGTTAAGAAGACGGTTGCCACAAATGACGAAGCATTAGCTGAAGTGGTTAACGGTTGAGTTAGCGGTTTGTACATCTCGTGCAGCTGCCTCGTTAAGGCAGCTGCGGCCTTTGGAAATTGCGATGCACACCTCCGCTAAATCAGAAGCTGGTTTCTGATTAGTGATAAGAGCAACATGCTTGATGTGATCAGTCGGCCCTTATTAAAGGCATCGACAATCGTTGAATCTGTTGGGTCCAGGTTGACATCGGGTATCTGCATGAGTCCAGTAGGGTCGCTTCTCATAAAGTGTTCGAAAACGGGAAAAACCTGTTTTATTGAGCTTATTCGCTGATCCTCCGGATCAATTTCCATATCCAGTGTTTCAGCTAATCTGCTGATTTCCATTTTCCAGCGTTCGTCAATTGATAATTGTTCCTGATGTTCTGGCATAAAGTATTACCTGCTAACTAAAAAGGGTTCTGTCGCAAAACGATGCTTGAGCTCCCAGTATGGTACACTGGCATATCGATAATTCAAGGATGGCATAGTTCATTATTAGTTTCAAAGGTCGGTATTTTCACCAAGACATGATCATGCAATCTGTTCGCTGGTGCTTGGCGTACAGTCTGAGTTACCGAGACATCGAAGAAATCATGAAGGAGCGAGGCTTTGACGTTGACCACAGCACGGTCAATCGGTGGGTCGTACATTACGCGCCGAGGCTTGAGCAAGATCACCGCTTCATCAAACGGAAGACAAAGTCGGTTCTGGGCTTTAAGAATTTCCAGTCCGCACAGAA
>PIVM01000058.1 GCA_003353945.1 Gammaproteobacteria bacterium | reverse complement strand
GGTTAAACTGTTTCATGCCTGCCCTCCTCAATGTGGCTCTGCCACTTGGTTTGTTTTCTCAACTTCCATGGTAACCCACGAGCGTTGAGGTTGGGCAGGTCAATACATGATGTCTAATCCTTCGATTAACTCAAGTTTCCAGGCACGCCTCCATTTCTTAAGTTGCTTTTCACGCTTAATTGCATCGTTCATTTCCTCATAAAACTCATACCACACTAATTGATGAACTGAATACTTACGGGTAAAACCATCAAGTTCTTCGCAATGATTAGCAGGGACTGCGGCAAATTGATGTGCGCGTAAATGCGCGCTCTTTTTTCTGGGTTCACGCGTTCGCGGGAATGACGGTAGCGTGTAAAATACACATTGAAATAAAGTCGGGCAAAGGGCAGCTGTGCAACAGAAGCCGACAGATAATCTGAATTGAAATACGTCGTGTTTTTTTCAAAAAATGAAGAAAGCCGCCGATCAAAACACTGAGCCATGACAGGCTGCTATTGATAAGTACAAAGATTTTTTACTTTTGGAAGTGGTCGATTCTTGTGAGTTGTAAAATTTGCTATGAGCGTACTAAGACATATGCTAGGTCAAATACTTGATTTTCAACTGAACCCGATGTATCCATGAAAACTTTAGGACTGTCGCCTCAGGCGAGTGAGCTCGGCCATAATCGCAACAGCAATTTCCGGCGGCGTTTTACTGCCAATGCTCATACCTACGGGCGCATGCAATTTTTCGATCTGAACCTCCGATAAATTCAACTGACGCAAACGCTCACGGCGTTTTTCACTGGTGCGCGTTGATCCCAACGCGCCTACATAAAACGCTTTACCGGTGAGCGCCTCCATCAACGCCATATCATCAATGCGCGGATCATGCGTGAGGGTGATCACAATACTGTACTCGTCAGTAACATGCTGACGCACGACATCGTCTGGCATGCCCTGAACCAGTTCAACACCGTCAAGAGTCCAGCCTTCTATCAAAGACTGACGTGGATCGCACACTAGGACCCGATAGTCCAACATTAAAGCGAGCTCCGCCACACTGCGTGCCAACTGGCCAGCACCAACGATGACTATCAGATACCGAGGCCCAAAGGTTTGTCGTACTTGTTGTTCGTCTGCTTTGTAATCCAGACTGCGGAATTGATCGACGGGTTCAACACTGGATTCGCCACTGGCCAAATCAATCCGGCGCTCACAACATTGACGCTGGCCCAGGCGCTCATTGATCAATGCAATATCATCAAGCTGCCGATTCGACAGCGGTTCAATCAGCACGTACATACGACCACCGCAGGGCAGACCAAGTTTTTCGTTTTGCTCGGCACTGATGCCGTATTCGATGACTTCGGGTAGATCCGCCGCCAATTGCCCCTGCTGGATCTTTTCCAGCAAGTCATCTTCCACGCAGCCACCGGATAAGGAGCCAAGCATTTGCCCTTTATCGTTGCAGGCCAGCAATGAGCCTATGGGTCGTGGAAAAGAGCCGACGGTTCTGACAATCGTGCACAGCCAGCAGGCTTGTTCGTCACTTAACCATTGGTGTAACTGTCTTAATACTTGTTGATCAATACTGTCCATTGGATGATATTTCGGTAGGGGGTGCGGCACGCACTATTAGCAGGAAAACCAAGTGCGAAAAATGACGCGTGCGGGTGTGTGCTTAGGGTCGCGGAAAATATCTATTCCCGCGACCCTTACATGTTCGAGCGATCAGCCCTTGCCAAACAAGCGCTTGAAGAAGTTGACAATCATATCCATCATCGCCTTGAACACAACGCCCAGTACATTGATGGAATCATCCTCATCAACCACCTGCGCTTTTGGTGGTGGTGGAGGCGGAGGTGGGGCATCTGATCCTGCTTCAGTCACAGTTTCGGCTGCTACAGGCTCTTCTTCCACCTCAAGACTGTTTTTTATATTTTTAACAAACTTGTTAATGATCTGCTGACCAACCCCTTCAATCATGCCTCGGCCAACCTGCACAATCTTACCCGTCAGATCCGCACTGGCAGCACAATGCACTTCCGTTTCCCCGTCCGATATCACTGTCAGGTCGGTCGTAATCGTGCCATTAATCGTGCCACCACCTTTTTCCTTGGCCTCTATCAGCATAACGAGATGATGCGCAGATTCATCAGCATCGGTATAGGTAATTGTCCCTGCGTATTTAGCCGTAATCGCACCTATTTTGAGTTTGATAGCGCCTTCAAACTTGGTGTCGCTAATTGCCTCCGCCAACTTCGCGCCAGGCAGACAGACCGCCAAATCTTCAGCAGACATAAGAAACTGCCAGACTCGATCAACCGAGCTGTCAATCCGAAAGGTTTCTTGCATTTCAATGGCCATTTACAACCTCGTACTCTTTTTTGGGTCTTCCGCTGGATTGTTCCGAGCCTGACTCAGTACATTCAGCGTAAAGACATCAGCCAAAATAATCGTGACAATATTTATTGCTGCGCCTGCTGTATCAGATTCCAAACCCGATTAGGTGATGCAGGCGTTTCGCGCACCTGAACACCCAGCGGTGACAGGGCATCGTTAATAGCACAGACAATAACTGCCGGTGTGGTGTGAATCGCACCCTCGCCACAACCTTTCGCACCCAATGGCGTAAAAGGTGAGGGAGTTACTACTTCACCCTTTTCTGTTATAGGTACCTCACTCACCGTGGGCAGCAAATAATCCATAAAGGTCGAAGCCAAGGGTTGTGCATCATCACTGTAAACATATTCTTCATACAGCGCCGCGCCAACGCCCTGCGCCACGCCACCTTGTAACTGCCCTTCAACCGTAGATGGATTCAGGCGAGTACCGCAATCATCCACAATAAAATACTGCAGAATATCAGTGAAACCGGTATCACGATCCACTTCCACCAGCACCACATGGGTTGCGTTGGCAGCGGTAAGATAGCTTTTGCAGCGCCCCTGATCATCCGGTTCATTACGCCCCGGTGCAGTCCAGACGTAGGTCGCTTCAGGACATGGCTCCATACCCGGCGGCAACAAATCACTGCGCGCCAACATCGCACCGGCAACGGCGGCAATCGGCATCTCAGCACCTGGCACGCCTTTTATCCGCATAAGGCCATCCATCAATTCCATATGCTCGGGCTCACACTGCATCAAACCGGCCGCAACAATACGGAATTTCTCTTCAATTTTTTTACAGGCACCCAAGATGGCACCACTTAAGGCCACACCCAGGCGACTGCCACCCGGGCCAAAATGTGGCGGTGCCACATCGGTCGCGGCATAAGCCACGCGGACCGCGTCCATCTCAACACCAAAGTAGTCAGCGACGATCTGGACCGCCAGCGTATACTGGCCCTGCCCTTCCAGAGAGAAACCAACGGTCACCGTAATATTACCGAGAATATCGATGCTGACTTTGACGCCCTCTGGTACGCCAACGCCAGGCACACCCACTGTTGCATAGGCGTTCCAGTCAAACACGCCCGGCTCAACCGTACTGGCGACACCAATGCCAACAAGTCGCCCTTCGGCTTGGGCTTTTGCCTGTTCCTCGCGCATTTTCTTGTAGTCGGCCATATCCAGCACTTTATCCAGCACGGCTTCATAATTGCCGCTGTCATACTCATTGCCACTGGGAATGGTATAGGGAAACTGATCAGGGCGAATATAATTTAGTCGCCTTATCTCCGCCACATCAATTTGCAGACTGCGGGCCGCCTTATCCATCAGCGACTCGAGTACAAAATTATGGGGCGGAGGTCCATAACCCCGGTACGGATAAGTCGGTGCCCGATTGGTTGCCACCAGCTTCAAGCTGTATTTTGCCGCTTCAATCCGGTAACAGCCGGTAAACGCCGCAAGCGGTTTGGCCACTGAAATGGTGCCGTAGCCTTCTGCGCCCGCACCCTGATCATCAAGCAGGTCCACCTTAAAGCCTGTCACCGTACCGTCCGCTTTGACCGCAATGGAGGCGTCATAATAACGATCCCAGGATTGACCACCACCTGCGGTGAGGTATTCCATGCGATCTTCAATATATTTGACCGGTTTGCCGTTGGCCTTGCGCGACAATAAAGAGGCGATATCGGTGCCACGAGGACCACCCTTTCCACCAAAGCTTCCACCATGAGGATGGCTTACAACCTTGATTTTGTTAGAGGGCAAATTCAGCGATGCAGAGCGCCCCAAACCAATAAAGCCAGGGGTTTGATAAGAACCATGACAGGTCAGATTATCCTGAATAACATCCCATTGGCAAACACAGCCGAAGGTTTCCATCGGATTGGCGCCACAGCGATTCCAGCGAAATTTTTCCTGAATCACATGATCCGCTTCTGCAAACACCTTGTCGACATCTCCCCAGATATGGGTCCGATCATGAATCACATTACTCTCATGCTGCTCGAATAAAACTGGGCTGTCAGGTTTTAAACCTTCGCGCGCATCTTTAACCACTGGCAACGTTTCATACTCAACCTCGATCAGTTCCAGCGCATCTTCAGCCACATAACGACTGCTGGCAGCGACTGCCGCAACCGGCTCACCCACAAACAGGACTTTGTCCACCGCCATGGGGTAGGTACCCCAACCCTCAGGGGATGTTGTCGCAGGATTGCACCAGCGCTTGATGTCTTCTCCAGTTAATACAGCCTCAACACCGGGTAGTTGCGCGGCGGCATCAGCATTCACTTTAACGACTCGTGCATGCGCGTGGGGACTGCGCAGGATGGCACAGTGCAGCATGCCAGGCAGAGAGAAATTATCGATGAATTCGGTGGTACCCGCGACCAGCCCCGGATCTTCTATCCGATTTACATTCTTACCCACAAAACGTGGCGATGTGGTAGGCAGCTCTTCGGGTGATTTGGGTATTTCTATTGCCATGTTAAGTCTCTTCCCACTATTGCGTCAGACGCTCTGATACACGCAGCCAGCTTTCCGTTCTACACTCGGGTTGCCGCAAGGCGAATCGAGCGAAGAATATTCTCATACCCGGTGCAGCGACACAGATTACCGCCGATGGCATGTTTAATTTCTTCGTCACTCGGGTTAGGATTTTCACCCAACAACTCAAGGGTGCTCATCATAAAACCCGGCGTGCAAAATCCACACTGCAAACCGTGCTCTTCAATAAATGCCTGCTGAACAGGATGCAGCTCTCCGGTTTCAAGATTCCGCAAACCTTCTACCGTTGTGATCTGCGCACCGTCAACTTGCACGGCCAATTGCAGACAGGAGCGCATAGCCTTACCATCGATCAATATATTGCAGGCTCCACATATGCCGTGCTCGCAACCCACATGTGTTCCACCAAGACCCAGTTCATGACGCAGGAAATCTGCCAAAGTCATTCGGACTTCAACTTCGCGCTGATAGCTGACTCCGTTTACCGTCACACTTATTTCTTGTTTTGTTGCCATCAGATGACGCCTCTACTCACTAATCTTAAATCCGTTACGGGCTACTCGCCCCTGAACCAATCTACGGCTAAACCCTGGTGACGGCCTCAGCCAAACAACGTGCTACCAGCACGTTCACCAATTGACGCCTGTAATCTGCCGAGCCATGTACGTCCGCAATCGGCTCATCAATAAACTGTGCCGCTGATTCGCCCGCCTTGCTAAACACATCATCACCCGGCGCCTGTCCGTTGACGAGCTGTTCTGCGTCAGTGCATCGCACAGGTGTTGCATTAACACCAAATACGCTGATGCGTACATCCGAACACTTGCCAGCATCCAGACGCAAGGTAACAGCCACTCCGGCCATTGCCAGATCACCATTACGACGAGACATTTCCTGAAACGCCCAGCCAGTGCCTGCAGGCAATACGGGCACCCGCACTTCCGTCAGAATTTCTGTCGAATCAATATCTGTTGTCAGAAAGGTGACATAGAAATCATCGGCCGATACAACACGCTCACCATCCGGACCAACAATCTTCATCTGGATATCCAGTGTCGTGGCCACTGCACCGTATTCGGCAGCGGGATCGGCATGAGCGAAAGAACCACCAACAGTACCGCGATTACGCACCTGTCGATGACCAATATATTTAGTTGCAGCATGAAGCAAGGGTTGTTTTGCCTGAATCAGAGCAGAGTCTTCCGCATCACTTTTACTGGCCATCGCGCCAATGGCAATCACATCACCTTCTTCACGAATATAATCCAGCTCGCTTAATTTACTCAGATCAACCAGCGCTTCAGGGCGTGCTACCCGCATACTCAGCATCGGCATAAAACTTTGCCCACCGGCTAAAACCTTTGCCTCAACATCATCATCTTCCAGTTTTTCAAGGAGAGAGACCACTTCCTCAACCGATTCGGGCGCATAGTACTCAAAGGGTGCGGGCTTCATTGCAATTCCTCATGGTGATACGCAAAAATTTGTGATTCAAATTCAACGCGTTTTAACTATTATTCCTATTGCCGCTTGACTGCCGGCCGCAACTGGCGGTTTCTGCCGTCACCCGGACATTCAGTGTTGACACGGTGATCCGGGGCAAGCACTCACATGAAAATTCAGACGACGTATATAAACACATTTTGCCAGCTAATTAAACTCCGTATACTCATAGCCACTGGCAATAAAACAAGTAGCATTTGCTTACGCAGGCATACGAAAACAACTTTCTTTTCGCTCATCAGTACCTATCGCAGGAAAGCCTATCCGAAAAAGACAACTTTCGTGCACAATGGCTGAATTTAACAAACCCCAACCCGCTGACTTGATTGATATGACTAGCAGCTAGCAGCTAGCAGGCAGGTACACGGAAACGCTTAAATATCAACCAGCCGTCAGGTATAAACCAGATTAAGGCGTTATGTTGGGCATATACAAACTAATGTCAATGATGTGAAACTAGTTTGTGCCTGTCCATTTTCACACCATCATAAGCTTGATTGGCCTTTCAAAAAATATCGACAATTACACAATTGATGTGCAAAAATGCACATCAATAAGCCAATTGTAAGATGACAGGTAACTTCTAATGGGTGCCCCACGAAGTGCTTTGGGTACTGCGAAGGCCTAAGGCACTAAATCTAGAAGATTTTTCAAAAATTTTGATCGGGGCGTCGAACCGTACGATTCAACTGAGTTTTCTGATATGTATTGACCTGTCAATGATTACCTGAAGATTTTTTTAACTGTAGCCAGATATACCCTCCAGATATATGCAATAGACGAAAGTACCATAACCAAGCGTCAGGGGCTGAACTAAACTTTAGGTACTCCCCACCTCACCCATGAGGGAAGCTACCATGCCAAACATAAAATTCCGCTTTGCAACCGAATGTGAGCTGACTCTGACCGGTGACAGCTATGAAGAAATCTACCTGACTTTCAAGGATCTTTGCCACGGCGATCAATCCATCGAGGAACATCCAGACTTGAAAGTATTCCCACCGGAGGACTGCAAAATCTATTTTGAAGTCGATTCTGAACCGGAATATTGCGAAATCGACATGTTGAAAGGTGACTTTATCAAGGATATTGTCGATAACTGCCCTAGCAGTGTCGCCAAACGAATTATGCCATCTGGCTATCACTAGTTAACGTAAGCACCAGGAGATTTTATTAATCCTTCAAAGCAACAATGCGTTGTAAAAAAGGGTTTAAATCCTCCTCAGAATTGATAAATGGCGCCAACTCAAATTCAATATGAGTGGCGCCTGCTTCATGTATTGCTGCAACTGAGTCGATAGACTCCTGCAAATCCGCCTTACCGTTCGCCCGGTATTTGATTCGCGCATGGGCGCGTACTTTCAGTTCGCTGGTATCGCGCCCACACTGCTCATAGGCTTGCTGAATCTGCTCAACTCCCTCGCGGATAAAATCGGGCTTGTTCTGAATGGGCACCCAACCCGTTCCATATCGCGCCATTCGCTGCGAATTTTTAGGCGTTGGCGATACACCAAACCATAGGGGAACACCCCCCGCCTGCCGGGGAAATGGCTTGCAATACAAACCATCAATCTTGACCGATGGCGTATCGACCTGTGCCGGCGCCTCGCGCCAAAGCGTTTGCAAGGTTTCAAGCTGATCGTCGAATAACTGCCAACGCTTGGAATAATCCAGCCCAATCGCCTCATATTCCTCGCTTTGCCAGCCTGTACCAATACCCAGATCAAGACGACCATTGGACAGCTGGTCCAAAGTGGCTGCCATTTTAGCCAGTAGTGCAGCAGGGCGTAGTGGAGAGATCAACACGCCAGTCGCCACTCGAATCTGTTGCGTTGCTCCGGCCACCACCGACATCAGTGTCATCGGCTCATACCAGGGAAAATCGGGTGGGACCGGAAAAGAGCCAAAAGGATAACGGTCTGTGCGATCGCTCATAACGACATGATCGGTAAAAACAATCTGATCAACCCCTACCTGATCCGCCGCTTTTGCAATTTCGACAAGGCTGAGGGGATCACCACCAAAAACATCCTGCGCGCCAAACATGCCCAGAGAAATTTTCAGATCTGCCATCTCATTGTTCCATGATAATTTGTGACAGGATAATTTGTGACATTGGCATTCCCTTACACCCCTACTACACCCCTACGCCTAACCAAAAAACAGCCTACCAATGGGGTTCTTATACATAAAGCCCATAAACTGCTCCATCCGCTTGTAGGACTTTTCGCTGTAGGGATAACCCGTCTGGCTGCCGCCGTATTTGCCTGAAATAATCGGTTGGACATGGCAATAACCACGCAAGCTGCTTTCACCATGAATGGAACCAAAACCGGATTCCTTAACGCCACCAAAAGGGGCGGTTGGCACACCGTACATCATGCCAATATCGTTAATCGCCACAGATCCTGTATCCAAACGCTTGGCAATGGCAATACCTTTGGTTTCATCCTTGGTCCAGACACTACCGTGCAACCCGTAAGAAGTCCCATTGGCTTTTTCAATGGCTTCATCGATGCTCTTGAATTTCACAATGGGGATGATCGGCCCAAACGTTTCTTTTTGCATCACGTCCCAGTCTTCCTGCACATCCGTCAAGACCGTCGGTGGGTAATATAAACCAGGCAAGTCCTTGTTTCGCTCGCCACCTGCGAGAATTTTCGCACCCCGGGCTTTGGCGTCGTCCACATGCGCTTCGATAATGGCTAATTGACGATCCCAGAATACAGCGCCCAAATCTTCATCCTTACCATGCTGCTGCCCCTGACGAACCGCTTTAGCTAATGCCACCACCTTGTCGCAGAAGGTGTCATAGATAGCCTCATCCACATAGACACGTTCCGTGCCACAACAAAAATGACCAGTATTCACACAACTGCCCCAAAGTGCGGCGTGAACGGCTTCCTCCAGGTTGGCATCGGCGCACACTATCATCGCATCTTTACCACCCAGTTCTAGCGTGTAAGGGATCAGTTGCTCAATACAGGCAGCGGCAACCCGCTTGCCAGTATCTACCGACCCGGTAAAGGAAATTTTATCCACTTTGGATTGGGTCAACGCACCTCCGGTTTCACCATCACCCATCAATACCTGGCAGACGCCCTCGGGAAGACCTGCTTCATGACAGAACTCTTCTAAGATGGCCGCACAACGTGGCGTCACCTCTGAGCCTTTGGCTACCACCGTATTGCCCGCCAGCATCGCCTGAACACAGGGATTCGCCGTTAAAATAAAAGGTCCATTCCAGGGAGAAATAACACCGACAACACCCAATGGTTTGTAAACAAGGCGCAGTTTTTTGGTAAAACGCAGCACACCGTGAATCGATCTGCGCTCTTCCGTCAGCACTTTTTTAGCTTGTCGGCAGAAATACGTGATGAAATCGCAGGCTGCATATACTTCAAATATCATTGCATCTTGTAATGGCTTGCCCGTTTCCTTAACGACCACATCCACCAAGCGTTCAGCGTTATTGAGGATGACTGCCCGCAACTTGAGCATATAGTTAATACGCTCCTCTACACTCAAGGCTGCCCAGGCAGGCTGCGCCGCCCGCGCCTTGGCGACAGCTGCCTCCACATCTTCTTTACTGGCACACTCTATCTCGCCCAAGGACTCCAGCGTTGCTGGACTCTTTAAGCTCAGTCGGCGGCGCCCGCAAGCAGCATCTTCAATTCGTTCAAATATGGCCATTACTACAATCCCACAGCATTGAAAACAAGTCAGCGAAAAACGGCGTACTCTGCCATATTTCACTGTGTTTTTCTGCCCTGATTTGATGACGATAAATTCACACGATACTCAGAGCCTTAGCTGTTATGGGCCGACAACATCCATTCAACGCAGTCGACTAAAATAGTTGACCCTGCTTTAGAAACGCTTTTCGATATCGACTGGTATGGCATAATGCAAAAGGCGCTACCTGGGAGTCAGTCCGAGAGAAGCTAAGGCGCTGTTGAATTTAACCATCATTTTGACATTTTGGTATCATGATGTTTCGCGAAGATAAGGCTATTCAGAGCACTCGACTGCTAGTTCTCGTTTTCCTAATTACGCTGCCGCTGCTGTTTGTCGGTGGCCCGGATGTCAATTCCGGTTCTTCCTTTCTCAAAGCGCTTTGGAACCTTGGCCACGTTCCGTTTTACACGGTACTCAGCCTATTGCTAATCCGCCTCATGGCCAGAAAAAAAATTACGGGCGCTCGCTTTATCATTAGCGCCATCCTATTATTTGCTCTCGGTAGTGGTCTGGCCATAGAGTATCTGCAAGATTGTATTGGTCGGCAATTTTCCTGGGCTGATATTGCTCATAATTTCGTTGGCGCCTGCCTGGCGCTATGGATTGATCCATTAATTAAGAAGCAATTATCCACAACAGGCAGAAAAAGTTTTCATGCGGTGGTTCTACTGCTATTACTAAGTGTTAGCGTCAAACCGGCGACAATCTTCATTGATGACCTTTCAGCAGCGGTTGACTTCCCGCTACTGGCAGACTTTTCCAGCCATGGACACGCACGGCGCTTTGAGGGCAGTGCATTAATGACAATCGTTGACGACACAAAGCTTGCAAACAAACCCCTTCTCAACGTGGAGTTCCTGACAGGTAAATACTCTACACTACGACTATCCCATCCGCCTGCAGACTGGCGTAATTTCCAAAGCTTGAGTATGCGTATTTATAATCCATCAAAGAAACCACTGATCTTAACGTGCAAAATCTATGATAAGGCTCATACTAAGCGCGGCTATAACTACCGCGACCGCTATAATCAACGATTGATAATTAAACCCGGCTGGCAGCAGTTTACTATCCCGCTGGAAAAAATAAAAAATGCACCACGGCTACGAACAATGGAATTAGATAATGTTGTGAATGTCAGCCTGTTCAGCGTCAATCTCAGCGAACCTCGCACGATCTACCTAGACCGAATTGAATTGAGGCGTTAGGAAAAGGACTGCTCCTGGATATTAGCCAAATGCACCTGCTCATTCAAAGTACACAAATCATAAAGATATCCTACGCCAAACAATCCTGCTGTTAACAGATAGAGCAATCCCGTAAATAACTTACCCAAGTAAAAACGGTGCAATCCAAAGACACCAAGAAAGGTCAGCAACAACCAACTGACCGTATAACTCAGCTCACCCTCACAGTAACGAAGATCCGCTTCCCTATCCATGGACGGAATCAGGAATAGATCGATCACCCAGCCGATGCCGAGCAGACCCAGGGTAAAAAAATACAGTACGCCAGACACTGGCTTACCGTAATAAAAACGGTGGGCTCCCATAAAACCGAATATCCAAACCAAATAGCCAATGGACTTATGATGCGTATTGCTATTGTTCGTCAAAGAGATCAGGCTCCTTTGTTGTCGTCACTTGTTCTTTTTGTTGTTCTTTCGTATTGCTCTGCGATGACAGCGGCGATGTGCCGATTGCAGACTTTAATGGCGGAAAGTCGTCCGGATAAGGGTGTTTTACCAGTCCGTCTATGACCTCTATCCAGGCGGCTTCAATATGGCACTTATGCAACATCACATCCTTGTATTTTGGGTGCGGCACATCATGGTATTCAAGTATACCTTCAACGTATATTTTGCTGCCTTTTTGCAAAGCATTAGCAAAATATTCCGCCTTATTTTCAAATAGTACTATCGTGTGCCAGTCGGTTTTCTCTTCAAGCTCGCCTTCGGCGTTACGTGCCTGACGGTGTGTCGCCAGAGGAAAATTGCAGATCGGATGCTGCTGCACCGTGTAGCGCAACTCAGGCTCAGCACCCACATGCCCCAATAATATGACTTTGTTTACTCCTTTCATAATACCCCTGTTTTTTTCCTGCCTACTGAGTTGATCGCCTACAACTCTGATCAACACTACATTTGCAGATCCTTTCTGCCCGCTAGGTCAGCTTATTGTTCACCCACTGTCAACATTACAGTTTATTTAACTGCCAGACTCTTGATCTACTCAGTTGATCTACTCTACAACTGGATAGTAAATTGCCGCCAAAACCTTGCCAATGCCTACTCAAAAGAAGGAACACACCATGACCACACCCCAAGTCGCCCTAGTCACCGGCGCAGCCAGCGGTATGGGCCGCATCACCGCTCAACGCCTTGCACAACAAGGCTGCAAAGTCGCCGTGCTCGATGTCAACGAAAACGCGTTGAATGAGCTTGCAGGCGAAAGCGACAACATCAAACCCTATGTCTGCGACGTATCCAACCTGGATAATGTAACCGAAATCGTTGGAAAAGTGGAATCGGAAGTCGGTACCATTGATCGACTCGTGCACTGCGCTGCGATCATGCCGGGTGGTTTACTGTCAGAAATGGATCCCGCCCTGGCGAAAAAAATGATGGATATTAACTATGGTGGCACCTATTTCATCGTCACCCGTGTACTCAACAAAATGCAAGAGCGCCAACGAGGCGAGATCATTATTTTTGGCTCGATTGCAGGCTGGGTGCTGACACCCAATCTGGGCGCTTATGCGGCAAGCAAATCCGCCGTCAACGTGTTTGCTGAAATTCTGATCCATGAAAACACCTGCCCCGGCATTCATATCATGTTGATCTGTCCACCAGCGGTGAATACGCCTCTCGTTAATCAGGCGCTTGATGATGGCCCCAAGGCATTGAAGGATCAGTACGGCAAAGGCAAGCTCGCACAACCCGATCAAATCATCGATGCGATGGAAAAAGGTTTGGCAAAGAAAAAGCAGATCGTCTATCCCAACGGTGAAGCCAGAGCACTGACCCTGATGCGTCGATTCTGCCCAGGCTTGTTGTGGAAGCTGATCAAGGCGTATATGTAACACTCGCTCTAGAGCGTCACCCCCCCCTCCGCAAGCGGAAGGGGGGGTGACGTCTAATATTTGATCAACCCGCCATGCCAATCCAAACACTTCTACTTTTAAGCTGCCAAATTTCGCGTTTTTTGATTAATTTCCACGCTCAAATCGTCTAGAATCCGTCAACAGCCAGATCATGAACTCAACATTTATGTGGAAGTGATTCAACATCGGCCGCATGCTTGAAATTGGCATACAATATGCTTTACCTTGCTTTTTTGCCAATACCGTCAATAGAGCAACAGTCAACACTCCAAGCCAAATAAGGACGCTGACTTTAGAAAGGAGAGACAGCACATGAAGCAGTTGGGCAACCAAGACGCCGGTTTTATCTATGCCGAAACTCACAATACACCTATGCATATTTCAGGTCTGGGCATTTACGACCAATCAACCGCTCCCGGCGGGCGGCTGGGGCATAAGGATATTATTCAATACGTGCAGGACCGCATGCATTTTGCCCCCATTTTCCGGCAAAAACTGGTGGAAGTCCCCTTTGGCATCGACAAGCCCTATTGGATAGATGATCCGGATTTCGACATTGAATTTCATATCCGCCATATAGCACTCCCTCACCCTGGTGACTGGCGGCAGCTTTGCATTTTGATATCGCGAATCAATTCAAGACCACTGGATTTCAATCGGCCACTATGGGAAGCCTATATCATAGAGGGGCTGGATAATGTATCTGGATTACCCAAAGACAGCTTTGCGATCTTAGTCAAAGTGCACCATTCTGCAGTCGACGGTGCCTCAGGACAGGGCGTTTTTGGCGCGCTTCATGATTTGACGCCAGAGGCTAAGCCTCAGACGCCTAAAACCCCCATGCTCGCTGACCGCAATCCTACCAATGTGGAGTTGTTCAGCCGATCCATTGGCAACAATGTTAGCCGCTCCATTGGGCAGACCAAATCTTTTTTCAAGGAAGCACCCGGCATACTCAAAACCGCCCTCAAACTCTATCGAGGCCGGGAAGACAGCGGCGGCAAACTGAAAGTACCCAAAACTCGGTTTAATTCGGCGATTTCACCACACAGAGTATTTGAAGGCACCCATTTTTCTCTGGAAGATGTGAAACAGGTGAAAGATGCCGTTGGCAAAGGTACCACAGTCAACGATGTGATGTTATGCACTGTTGCCGGAGCCATGCGCAAGTACCTTAAACATCACGAAGAATTACCCAAAGAATCACTTACCGCCATGTTGCCTCAGGACATTCGCACCGAGTCAGATCGGAAGGAATTTGGTAACAAGGTCGGAGGATTATTTGCTGAATTACACACTAATATAGAGGATCCTATCAAGCGCTTGCTGGCAATCCATCATAGTACAGCTGCCGCCAAGAAAACGGCTCAGGAAATGAATACCGCCGCCGTAGTACAAAATTTTACCGGCGGCTTCCTAAATCCGTATCTTGGTAAAGCGCTGAACCGAGTTCTACAAAGCACCCGTCTAATTGAGCGCCTCGGACCCTTTGGCGCCAATACAGTTATCACCAATGTACCTGGACCTAATTTTCCGCTTTATCACGCCGGCGCTAAGATGGTGGCCTATTGGGGTTTACCCCCCCTGATGGATTGTTTGGGATTGGGTCATGCGGTCTTCAGTTATTGCGGTCGTATTTCCTTGTCCGTAACAGCTTGTCGAG
Organism: Gammaproteobacteria bacterium; assembly: GCA_003353945.1. Classification (GTDB taxonomy): domain Bacteria; phylum Pseudomonadota; class Gammaproteobacteria; order Pseudomonadales; family PIVM01; genus PIVM01. The sequence continues at coordinate 15,373 of PIVM01000058.1, read as the reverse complement.
ACTCCATGCCTGACCCACAATTTTATATCCAATGCTGCGATGAATCTCTTATCGAAATCATCGCTGCAGCCAAACTACTGGAAACACCCAAGAAAAATACTCGCCGTACAGCTTCTGCAAAAGCATCTTCTGCAAAAGCATCCAAAAAACGGCTTGCCAAAAGCTCACCAACAGTGACTCAGGAAGTTCTCAATTCGATTAGTCGGGATGTCAATGAAGTTGCCGAGGACACAGCGTCTCTCGCCAACGATGAAGGCAATGAGGATTCAAGCAACAATCCTGAACAAGCCGCACCTAAAAAGCGTCGCGTAAGCCGTCGCAAATCCACAGCCCACAAGGAAACAGCGACTAATACAGACGAAGCTGACAACACTGAAAAACAATCCTAGGGCCTGCTCCGGCAATCAGAACTGAAGGCAGAGATCAAACTCGGCCTTCAATCTATTGACTACACACTTCATAGGCCAGATCCGCGCCAGTACACCCGGTTCTGCGCGGGCTACGATGCTGAGCATCACTATGCCAATCCAATGTTGAAAGGCGCTGTCGATATTCAGCCTCACTCACACCAAATTGATCCAGGGTATTTGCAAATTCTTGTTGCGCCAATTGCTTCGCCTTAAATAACTGCATTTGAATGCGACTGTACACATTCACCGCTCCGTCACCGGTTGTTTCAATGGGCAGAAAAATGGCCTGCGGATAACGCTCGGTAATCATCGCCTGTACCCCGTCAGAAACACCGCTTGAAGGCATACAACCGAAGGGTTTCACACTGATGGTCATGTCCACCTTATTTTTTTGCGTATTATCAATTAACTTACCCACTTCCATATGCCCCTCACCTCCACGATTATTATTGTTATAGAATTCGTGGCTGATTCGAGCTATTTCATCCATGTCTGCAAACTCATAATCACGCAAACCCATCAAGCGCGCATAAAAACCAAAAACCTTGGGCAAGGCTTTTTCCGCCAACTTCAGAGTGAATAATTTCCAGGGCACATTAACGCCTTTTAAACCACGGCGACTCTCATCTTTGCTGCGCAGACCTAGACGTAGGCGCGTGTCGTAGCGGGACTGCCAGACCAGATACAACATCCATCCGGTAATCAACTGCACCTCGACTTCCGCCCCCTCCTCCTCCAGAAAACGTTGCAGGTGATAATTGCCGTCACCTTCGGTAGTCATTGCCCAGAACTCTCCGATAATGGCAACACGGGGTTTAATTTGTGTACGATCCACTTTCACGGTCGCCAGTATTTTTTTGCAACGCCAAACCGCTCGTATCAGCGAGTTGCTCTTCTCAAAGGCTTTGACCAGAATATCCCGACATTGCTTCACCGCCTTATCAGTATCACCCTCGTTCACTTCATAGGGTCGCAGACGATACATCATGACATTCAACACATCACCGATAATAAAGCTCTGTATTGCCTTGACAGCAAATCGCAAACTCGGCTGCAATCCCCCCCCTTTCCCTACCTGCTGACTGACACCATCGGTTTGTGAAATAGACAACACGCGAAAACCATCAAAACCACTGTCACGCAGCGCTTTGCGATATTCCGACACGTAAGTGCCAAAACGACAGGGACCACAAGCCGCTGCGGTGACAAAGACATAACGCTGTTTTATTTCATCCAACGTCATGCCTTTCTCGTCTCGCAAAAAGGTCAAAAACTTGATTAGATTACCCACCGTGAAATAGGTGGGATTACACTGGCCACGATTACCAAATTCCTTACCAAATCGCAGGGATTGATTGTCAGGCGTCTCCAATGGCATGACGCGGTAACCACAGGCTCTGAATGCTGCAGCCAACAACAGATCTTGACTTACGGTCAAGCCGGCCATCAACAAAGTCGTGGTTTCACGTTCAGATTCGGTAAAACTATCCGGCACCCACTCAACGTATTGCTCACTACTACGAGCAATAATATGCGGCTGATCGGCAGGTTCAGGCACAGCGATTCCCAGATCATCTATCAATCCATCGACATCCACTGCCTGCCTTTCCAATACCTGATTTATCACAGAATGCGTCATGACATTACTCCCTATAAATGATGCTATCCTGCTCGTTACCGAAGTCAAACTGATCGACTGACAAATCACGGAACTGCGATTGTTGTTTTTTCATTTCCACATCAAGCAATTGCTCTTTTATCCAATCAATGGCATCCGATATTTTTTTATCCTCGTAACCCGATTTAAACTGATAGTCCTCCAGGATTCGTAGCTTCTTCTGCAATGCCCTTTGTTTTTCTCGATGTTGCTGCAAGTACGAATTCTGCAATTTTTCTTCCCGTAAACTCAGGCTATGCGCATAGGTCTGCACTCGAATATTGATTGATCCACTCGGCTTGTTAGCATCAATATCATGTAAGGCTGAATAGGGCACACCCGCCGTTGCGATAATTTTATCAACAATACCGTAGGTCGGCGCATCATTACCGCATTTGAAACTGGAAAGGTCCAGGACTGCGATATTGGGATGGCGCGCCGCAAATTTAGCCGCCCAAACCTTCTGCCCCGAGTTGGCGCTGTAGTTTTCCGGCCACACATCACGGACATCCAAGGCTGTTTTTATCACGCCTTTTTCCAGATCCTCCGCAAAGTATTTATGCAGCCATTGTGGATCTTTTGGAATCGATCGAATCGACAAAATCGGATAACCCAGTGCCTGCAATTCTTCAGTGATCTCATGATTGATACCCGGATCATTATGGTAAGGTCTACCCAGCAATAAAATGCCAATGCGACCATCACGTTCGAGCTGCTCGATAACCAGCTTACCCTTCTCTTCCAGATCCTGGTTAAACGCATCCAAGGCCTTCCACCCCTGATCTACAGCATAATCATTTTCATCCTCGGTGATGTGCAAATAATCACACCAGGTATTAAACAACTGCTGCTTAAGCAAGGTGGGCTCATTCATTGTTACTGCATCATCGATGTAGCAAATACCTTGCTGTGCAAAAAAATCCACCTCCTTGGTAAAGGCTGCCTTTATCACATTGGGCGTTCCGGCCACAATCGGACAACTGGCGGTATCCTTCGCGTATTCAACAAAACTAGGAATATGCGTCAGGGTTGGAAAGTACAGATAGTCGATGGGTTTTGATTCGCTGTGTTTGTGAAACAACAAATTATGAATATGCGCCTGCACCACTTTGCTGGGAAAACAGGGATCAATAGCGCCGTATTTTCCACCCGCGTTAAACAAACTTTCCGAGGTATCATCACTGAATACGATATGATTTTTTGCAACACCCAAGGTCTCAAAATAGGCTCGCCAGAACGGTCCCGTACTCCACATATTCAATACTTTCGGCATAGCGATGCGCACTTTTCTGCGCAATTCACAAGCCTCAGCACCACTTCGCTGGAACTCCCGCTGAATCCATTTTGTACTGCCAAACAGTGATCTGAATCCACGCACTGTCACGGTCTCATTGATCAAGCTCCCCGACTCCGGCAATGGTGTCGGATCATAACTGTGTCGAAAACACTGCTTGGCCTCGTATTGCACAAGATTGGGGTACTGTCTTATCAGCGCCTTTCGTTCCTGTTGCATTTCCTTCAAAGACTGTTTGTCTTCAACAGTGCCTTTTTCGCAAGAAAAACCGGAGATATAACGCGCCGTCAAACCGCTGGGTGTTTGCGTATCAATAAAGGTTCGCGAGCAATGATTGGCACAAAAATGACACTGCGTACTCGCATCGTTTTTTGATTTGTAGGTAATATCAATAGCCGAAGACAAACCAACAAACGTGGAAAACCCTCGTCGCCTCACCACACGCAACGCCTCCAGCGCAGCACCTATCGCGCCTGCTTCACCCGAATGCGGATGCACAAAAACTTCTGCATCAGGCACTCGTTTTTTAATGTAGGCAACCTGCGCTTTAACTGCCGCTAAATTATGTTGCGTCCCGCCCTGCAAGACAAAGCGTTTACCCAGTTCCGACAAGCGGGGAATCTGTACGACGTATTGCCAGATATTTTTTGGCAATACTAATGCCAGGCCTGCCATTAACTCTTCTTTGCAATAACCTTCTTTCTGAAAATTGACCCGATCAGAATCAAGAAAAACAGCACAACCGTAACTGAAGGTCGCCGACAAACCGGCCTGAAAGGCATGATGGGCATATTCTGTCACAGGCAAACCAAATTGATCGGCCATTGCTTGCAACAACATGCCATTGCCTGCGCTGCATTGATTTGAAAGCCGGAAGTTTTTTAACTCACCCTGTTGCAACATCAGCACTTTGATGTCCTGACCACCGATATCACAAATAACATCAACATCAGAAAAATAGTGATTGGCACTTTTCATATGTGCAACGGTTTCAACAATACTGACATCAGCGCAAAGAGCGGATTCCAGCACATTGGCCGCATAGCCGGTTACACCAAAGCCGACAATTTTCAGTCTCCCCCCTTGCATCTCAACCTGCTGGCGCAAATCGGCCAACATATCCTTCATATCCTGGATAGGATTGCCTTTTGACAGGCGATAGGTCTTCAATAAGATGTTGCCGTCCTCATCCATCACCACACACTTTGATGAGGTCGACCCACCGTCAAGACCGAGAAATCCAGTCAGTGTCTTTCCAGCACTCAATACGGGAGGAGCAAAAGACTGAATGCGGTAGCGATTTGAAAAAATAGCCAATTCTTTTTGATTTTCAATCAGAGGAGGACCTGCCGAATCACTTAACTGCTGATTCCGTCCCCGCTCAATATACTGACGCAATTTCTCCTCACCCTGATAAATGCCCACCGGCTCAGGCTCATGCATGCCATACAATACAGCGCCATAGGCCGCATACAAGTCAGCATTTTCCGGTACCAATATCAGTTCTTCAACCGATTGCGCTTTGGGATATTCATAGCCCCTCTCACGCCAAGTCTGCGGAATCCTCTCGCGCCAACACTGCTGCAAGAACGGCAAATGCGTATTGGGACCACCCAACAGCAAAACCTTGTGACGCAGTGTATTGCCTCGTGCCAGAACGGATAGATTCTGCGTCACAATCGCATCGGCCAGCGAGCACATAATCTCTTCCGGTGGCACACCGGTTTTTACCAGATTGACAATATCCGTTTCGGCAAAAACCCCACATTTAGCCGCGACATGATGGAGATTATCACCTCGAAATTGCAAAGTGCTGACTGAGTCGGCAGGCATGCCCGCCTTAACCAAACATTTATCGATTGTCGCACCCGTGCCAGAGGCACATTTGTCATTCATAGTGGAGAGTGACTGGCGATCCCCCGTTTCGGGATTGGTTTTGAAGATAATGATCTTGGCGTCCTGCCCACCCAACTCAATGACACTACCCACATCTGGGTGCAAATGCTCCGCTGCCATAGTCACTGCGATAACTTCCTGCACAAACTTGGCGCCCAGCAATGAAGCAAGGGGTGCGGCACCGGAGCCGGTGATAAAAATCCTTGGTGTCGATGCCGACAGTTGCACGACAAGATCCTGCTGGATGCGCTGAAGGAATTCCAGCACCAACTCCGCCTGCCGCGTGTGATGGCGGCGATAATCCTGCCACAAAATTGTTTTGGATTCTGGGTCAACAACAACCGCTTTAACAGTGGTCGAACCTACATCCACACCAATAAAAAGAGAATCCATCTTAATTACCTTACTGTATTGTTATTATTTTCCATTGAACCTTTTATATTGGTTATTCAGTTATTGTTTGCTCATGTTTGGGCTAAGCCAGCACTGATAAGACCTGCCTTAATTGCGAATCTTTCTCATTCCAGCACAGGTGATAACCCGGTAATAGATAGCGATTATTTTTCTGGATTACGCTAAACTCTGGCAATATATGCAGAATTTTCACTCATAAAAACAAGAAAGTGATCGATAAAACTATCTAAATTGGAAACGAAATACAAGCAATGCAGCCAATAATCCCCTATTTTCAGTCGATAAAGTTTACTATTCCTCTGCCTGATTTTCTTCCCACCGACCAGATCACTATATACGGATTCGGTTTGATGGTCGCCACCGGGGTAATTCTTGGCAAGATAGCCGGCACAAGTAGGGCGGAAAGAATTGGACTGAACCACGAACTGCATGGTCCACTCTTTTTATGGCTGATAGTCGGTATCATGGTAGGAGGACACGTAGGTTTTGGCTTGTTCTACCACCCTAAAGAATATCTGGCTAATCCCGTGCTGTTTTTGGATCTCACCGGCGGGCTATCCAGTTTTGGCGGTTTTATAGCCTGTACGATTATCATTATCTGGTTCCTACGCAAACACAAGCAGCCTTTTTGGCCCCATGTCGACTGTATTGCCTATGGCTTTAGCATCGGCTGGTTTTTTGGCCGCTTGGGTTGCACAATTAACCACGAACACCCGGGGACTGCAACGCGTTTTTTCCTAGGTCGCTTTTGCCGTCCTGTTGAAGGCTGGACGATAGAATGGCCTCAATGGATGGCCTACCGCCCTATGGATCTTCGTTTTAGTCATTGTATCGAACGCGGCTATCCACCCGTAACAAGCTACGCTGACACCGTCAGCACAAACTACCCCGGCGTGATCGGTGTACATGACATGGGTTTTTATGAGGCTATCTATGCCATTGTTTTATTTCTCACGTTCAAATGGCTGGACCGAAAACCACGCTTTCCCGGCTTTTTCATGATGTTGTTGGTCGTCACTTATGGCCCACTGCGATTTATGATGGATTTCCTTCGACCGCTGGAAGATAACCCCCGCTATATCGGTTTAACGCCTGCCCAATGGGGGTGTTTACTGTTCCTGACCGCTGGAATATGGGGCATGAAAAAACTATACGAAGATAGAAAAACGCACCCAGGCTTAACGAATACGTGAAATCTGACAACAACTAATACGATTCTCTTAACCACCGGATTGCACCCTCCATAAACGCGGGGGGATAAACGGGGGCGATAACCGCGGGGGACACTTTCTGAATGAGTTCTAACCTCCTAGTTAATTACCAAAACATCACAACAGAGTTCACTAATCACTTTCTCTGACGTATTTCCGCGCCAACGATCATAACGTTTGCGCAAACCAACGACAGTGACGTCCGCATTTAATGCTTTTGCCGTCTCTGCAATCACTTCTTCGGGATGACCCGCTTTGACATGGATATGATCGCTAGACAAACCACTTTGCCTAATCATTCGTGTACGATCCGGATAGTGCAACGATTCATCGTAGGCGTTCACGACATGCAATTGCGCATCGTATTTTTGTGCATACCAATGCCCTCGATCAATCACTGCCTGATTCAGTTTTTCATACTCCGGCTTGTGGGACTGGAAATTGACGGCTGCCAACACCGTTTTTCTAACGGTTTGAGCACCCTCTCTCATAATCAATATCGGACAGGTGACTGTCCTGAGCAGACGCCAGATAGAATCGGTAAAGAGCCGTTCCTGTGTCAAAATGCGTCGCTCAAAGGGCAACAAAATAAGACTGGCAGATTCTCGTTCGGCCGCCTTGACAATCGCTCGATACCAATCTGTGCACCATGACGCCTCAATCGAAAAGGGAATCTGAGCCTCTTGCAGAGGCTTGACCAGTTCATTAAAGTAGTTATGATCCTTGAATAATCGCGGATTATCAGCAGACGTATCGTGGTTATCCATATCCACCGACAAGTACAAATGCACGTCGGCTACCGGATCGCGAAATTTGGCAGTCACCACGGCACGCTCCAGTGCCAACTGATGATCCTCCACAGGATCAACCACGACAAACAACTTCTCCGTTTTCACCGCGTCGGACATTATCTACTCCTTATTTCATCTTTCTATAGCAAGCTTAAGTGTGGTAAAAAAACATCTTTTTACAAGGCCAACTTCGCAAATAACGCAAGACAGTATTTATAATGAGAATCCCTCTACTTTGCCTGATCACTGTTTAAAAAAAGACGTATTAGTGTAATATCACCACATTGCGCATTGGTTAGCAGTCGTCTATCCAGCATCAACTGAGTATTATGATAATAGGGAAATAAGCGAATATGGCCATTCATTCGCAATGGGTAGGAGCGGTAGGAGCGTATGGTCTCTACCGCAAGTATACGGGCAGTCTAAAAATAGAAGATATCATGCAGGCCAATATCGCTGTGATGGGGGATGCGCGATCTGATGACATGCGTTACATCGTTGCCGACTTTCTTGACCTTGAGCAATCAGCTATCAGCATTGACGATGTCATCAAAATCAGCACCTTTGACAAACCAGCCACCCGACAAATCCATCGTTTAAAAATCGCTTTTGTGGTACGCGGTGAAACCCAGCAGGCATTAGCCCGGCTCTACGAATTTCAGACACCCACTAGCGCCTGGCAGTTTGAACTCTTTGATTGCCTGGATGATGCCAGACAATGGGCCACCAGCGATGACCCGTGAATTTGAGCCCCGTGAATTTGACAGCTAGAATCGCAAATGGGCTGCTTAGCCCCCTTTTTGTCTCGACTATATCAATGACGCTGCACTTAGCGACTGTTAACTCTGGCCTTTTTACAGCATTTTTACCTATGCTTAGCGCCACTTTTTACCTATGCTAAGGCGTCACGTTATTGGGAGTTTTCCTCCTGCTACCACTCTCGGCTAAAGCGAGAGCGATCCAGCGGATGATTGGGGGCACTTACAACTCAACACCGAGCTGCTAAGCAATAGCATCAACCATCAATAAACCCAGTAAAATCAGACCGTTATGCGCCTAAAAACATTTTCAGACTACTCCCTTAGGGTATTAATCTATCTCGCGCTCTACCACGACAGACTGGTAACCATCAGCGAGTTGGCCAAGGCCTACAACATCTCGCGCAACCATTTAATGAAAATCGTCAGTTATATGGCCCAAAAAGGCATTATCGAAACAATTCGTGGCCAAGGTGGTGGCATGCGCCTGGCAATGCCGCCAGAAGATATCCTCATTGGAGACGTGCTAAAAGACACTGAGGCAGATGCTGCCATAGTAGAGTGCTTCAAAAAAGGGCCAAGCGATTGTCTTATCCTCCCGGCATGCAGCCTAATCCATCATTTGCACGAAGCCGAGCAAGCCTTTTACGAAAGCCTTAACCGCTTTTCCCTAAAAGACCTGATCACCAACGAAGACCAGATAAAATATTATTTAGAACGCGAAGAGTAAACACCGCCCCATAATCCTTGATCCAACTGTAAGATAATCGACAGAATTCAAAGGGTTCGCTAGCGATACGAGCAGTTCCAGACTATAACTAATAACGGCACTGCTCAATGCATCATTCAGCTTAAGGCGACCTAATGGCAAGCCCAAAATTTCTAATCGTCAATGAACAAACCTATATTCGGGATATGATCAAAAAAGTACTTTTGAATCATTTCCCCAATTGTCTCATTGCTGACGCTAATCGAGCCAACAAGGGTTTGGCGTTTATGTCCATGAATCGATTTGATATTGTTATATCAGACCGATGCTTACCCGATGCCGATATTATTGAGTTCTACAATAAGGCTCACGGTAAGAGCACTAGTAAAAAAACTGCCTTTATCGGCTTACTGGAAGAAGAAAGCAAAAAAGAAGTCGAACAAATGGAGGAAGCGGGCATTAGCAACTCGCTCACGATGCCTATCAGCGGCGAAAATATGATGAAAACCGTCGTTAGCATTCTCGAAGCTAAAGATAAGTTGCCACGCGATTACCGGGAATTACCACCCGGTGTGGAAGTCTCAGGCCTATCAGCCCTATCCTATGGTAAGGGCGCCAATTTAAAAAAAGGGCCAAAACCCTTGGCCAGAGCCACCCTGATTTTCAATAAAGTATCCACCAACGCCCTGGTTACGGCTGCCACCCTGCGTGATATCACTTGCTTGTGCAATGTGCATGAATTTTATCCCTCAATTCTTGAGGATGTACATATTACACTCTATGAACTCAAGGGCGAATATATTACCGAAATCGACACCTTTGTCGATGAGGTTGCCCTGCCTGCGCCTAAACGGGAAACAGGCGCAATAAAAGTTCGGCTGGTTATCGATGATCAGCGCTCTGACCGGGTGGCAGAGTTATCAAACCTAATCGCCGGCTAACATACTAATCAAAAAATTCTTAATTTGGACTGGTCTATTACATGAAGCTAGATCTCACCTCTTTATTACAATTTCTTATCGATAAAAAGGGTACCGATCTGTTTATTAACCCTTTAGCACCACCCATGATAAAAATCGAAGGCAAAGTGATGCCGGTAGGCAAGCAAGCCCTCAGTGCCAGCCAAGTCAAACAGATTGCCTATTCCATCTTAAGTCAGGAACAAATCCAGGCATTTGAGCAACATCTGCAACTGGACCTAGGCGTTTCAGTTCCAGATGCTGGCCGTTTTCGCTTGAATTTTTATTGGCAAAAGGGCGAACCCTCAATGGTTGCGCGGCATATCGTTAGTGTTATCCCCTCCATACAAGAGCTAGGCCTGCCTGACATTCTTGAAGATCTGGTGATGTGCAAACGCGGATTAATTATCGTGGCGGGTGCTACCGGCACTGGAAAATCCACCACACTGGCATCAATGATCAACTACCGTAACGAAAATAAAAGCGGACATATTCTCTCCATTGAAGACCCAATTGAATTTCTTCATGGACATAAAAAATCGCTGATCAGCCAACGTGAAATAGGCATTGACACTCACACTTACGAGGATGCACTGCTCAGCTCCATGCGCGAATCCCCCGATGTCATTATGATCGGTGAGACTCGTGATATGAGCACCATGAAATTTGCGATCACTTTTGCTGAAACTGGCCATTTATGTCTATGCACCCTGCATGCAAATAACGCTCGCCAAGCACTGGATCGCGTGGTAAATATGTTTCCTGAGCAATTGCACAAACAGGTTCGTGGTGATTTGGCGCAACACCTGGAAGCCATTATTTCACAGCGACTACCGGTTGATGTAGAAGGTAAACAAGTGGCCGCCGTAGAGGTCATGCTGAACACGCCCTATGTACAAGAACTGATCCGCAGTGGCGAAACCGAGAAACTGGCCGAAGCCATGGAGCAGGACGTAGATGACGGCAGCCAAACCTTCGACCAGGCACTTTACGGCCTGTTTGTTCAAAAACGAATTAGCGAAGAAGAAGCACTGAATTATGCGGACTCAAGAGACGACCTAGCGCTTAAGTTCCGCTTTGGAGCTTAAGGGCCGCATTTAAAAAAACATCTATATCGATCTAAACAACTTACCTGGATTCAGAATACCTTTCGGGTCCAGGCTCTGTTTTAAACGCTTCATCAAACTAATCTCTTCATTGCTACGACTGTAATGCAGATAATCTCGCTTTTCCAAACCGATGCCATGTTCCGCTGAAATGGAACCGCCGCGCGCTTGCAATGCGCTGTAAACAATCTCCTCAACCTGATGACGCACTGGCAAGTCATCGCTAGCAACAGTTATGATCAGGTGTAAATTACCGTCACCCAAATGACCAAACACGGCATAGCGAAACGTCTCCGGCCAACCCTCAGACAATTCTCCCTCAATTTGCTCCAGATATTCCGGCATCAAATCTATCGCTAAACTGATATCAAAAAGATAACCCGGCATATAGGCAAGCATTGTTTCAACGTTATCACGTATGGCCCAGAGATTATCCCGCTCGCTTTGGCTTTGCGCCAACACCGCATCCTCAATCAACGCCTGCGTTAACGTATCTTCAAGATAATGCTGGAATGATTGGGCATCATATTGCGCATCTGAACCCTGGGTTTCAATTAAGGCATAATAAGGATACGTTGCAGCTAGTGGCACCGCATGTCCTTCACGCTGGCTGGCTTTTTCATAATAACTGTTCCACATCACCTCAAAGGCACTGAGTCTGCCGCCCAACTCCGCCTCGGCTTTTGCCAGCAACTTAGGCAAATGCTCGAAGGCGCTGACCGCCACCAGAGCCGTGCAATCACTGCTAAGCGCGGGTCGCAATCGCAAGACCGCACGGGTCACAATGCCCAGCGTCCCCTCACTACCAATAAACAATTGTTTGAGATCGTAACCGGCATTGTTTTTGATCATGCGGTTTAAGGAAGACACTACAGTACCGTCTGCCAGCACCACCTCCAGGCCCAAAACTAAATCTCGTGTCATGCCGTAACGAATCACCCGATTACCACCGGCATTAGTGGCAATATTGCCGCCAATGGTGGCGCTGCCCCTGGCGCCCAAATCCATGGGAAACATAAGACCCCGCTCTTCAGCCTGCTCTTGCACCGTTTGCAGAGCTACACCAGCCTGCACCGTCATCGTGCGACCGGTTTTGTCGATCGCCTCAATTTGATTCAGGCGCTCAGTGCTCAGCACCAGTTCAGTCTCCCCCGCAAGACAGCCCTGCACCATCCCGGTTTTTCCGCCATGAGTGACAACCGCTTTACCGAATCGGTGGCAAATGCGCAAAATATCCGATACCTGTTGCGTGGTTTTTGGGCGGGTAACAATTGCGCTTTGACTTAAGCCAAAAGACCAGGCCGATTCGCGCTCCAGTGCTTCATCGCCTACCAGCAAGCCGCCCTTATCCAACACCTGTTGTAGTGCAGCGATCAATTCCTCAGACATCGTCACCCTCCCCTGCTCTAGGCTTTCATCTTGATCTAATAAATGGCTTCAATTAACCAGGGACCACATTGACTCATCGCTTCGCCAAACTGCTGGTTAAACTCTTCCATCGTCGTGGCTTTGCTCGCTCTCACGCCCATGGCCTCAGCCAGCCCGGCATAATCAATATCCGGATTACCGATGCTCATCTGACTTTCAGCGCAAGCACCCATTTCTTGCGCGCCAACATGGAGATACTCAAACTGCAAAATGGCGTAATTGCGGTTGGCAAATATGACAATGGTAATATCCAAATTTTCCCGCGCCATGGTCCACAACGCCTGATTGCTGTAAAGCCCGCTGCCATCGCCCTCCAGGCACAACACTTTACGTTCGGGACAGGCCAACGCAGCACCCACTGCTGCTGACAATCCCCAGCCAATGGCACCACCACCCTGGATAATCCAGTCATGACGCGGGCTGTTGGCCGTAGTAAGAAATATTTCTGCCCCTCCCGTAATCCCCTCGTCTACCACAATCGTATCCTCTACCAGCAGGGCACCGATACTTTGCGATAATGTTGAAGGGTTCAATTCACCACTGGCGAGCTGGGGCGGCGCTGCATCATAAACAGCCGCCTCGGCGATATCGACAGACAGATGCTCTGCCAATGCAGCCAGGGCAGCCCCGGCATCCTGCTGAGGCGTACTGAGACAATGTATGGAACAGCCATCAGGCAACAACCAGCTATCCAGATGGGGGTAGGCAAAAAATGAAACTGGCGGCTGGGCGCCCACCAACACGATATGTTTAATGTTCTTGAGCAGATCGGCTGCCATTTCCGGCAAATAGGGCATGCGTTCGATCCGCCCGCAACCCTGCCCGCGTGCTATACGACTGGGGAAGGTGTCACAGTAGAGCGCTGCACCGGCATGATTGGCGATAGCTGAGGCACAGCGGATTTGTGCTTCAGTCACATCACCACCCAATAATAACGCCACCGGCTCATCCGGCTGGCTCGATTGCAAACAGTGGGCTGCTTGTTCTACTACCTGCTCTACTACCTGCTCTACTACCTGTTGATCGGGCATGGATGCTGGCCTGCAAAGCGCCGGAACTACCGGTGCGACATGCTGTGTCTGCCCCCAGGACACATCCGCCGGCACAATCAAGCTCGCAATCTGACTCGGCGTATGGCAGGCAGCTTCAATAGCTGCGACCGTATCGGCTGCCAATTGATCGACCTGGCGACAACGGCGTACCCACTGAGAAACCACGCTGGCACTGCCTGCAATATCAGAGCTAAGTGGCACATCGTATTGCTGATGATAGTTGGGATGATCACCCACGATATTGATGATCGGTGTATGAGCCCGGCGCGCATTATGTAAATTTGCCATGGCGTTGGTAAAACCCGGGCCAAGATGCAATAGCGTCACAGCCGGCTTTTCCGCCATTCGGCCATAGCCGTCAGCAGCACCGCTTGCAACGCCCTCGGCCAGACAGAGCACACAACGTAAATCTGACGTGTCCAGTGCCTCCAGTATATGCATCTCAGAAGTGCCCGGATTAGAGAAACACAATTCAATGCCTGCCTGAGACAGGGTATCAACCAGAGCCTTTGCGCCGTTCATATGCGATCCTTCCACTGTGTTTGTCAAATTGTTAGCAGCAAATAGTGCTTATCTTAGCAGAGGCTTGCCAAGAGCCGCGCTTTTGTCGACATAACATTTCACCCAACAAGCAAGACAAGGGTAAAATGGCACTTTTTTCTGCCACCAAACGACGCATCGAACCATGCTCAAATCTCCCTTGCTTCATTTATCAGCGCTTATCATGTTAGGGATGATGATGCTAACAACTGTGGCCCATTCTCAATCCCAACTACAGTCCCAAGCTAAGCCTCAACGCATTGTCTCAATGAATCTGTGCGCCGACCAGCTGCTGATGCTACTGGTGGATCGCAGCCGCATTCAATCCTTAAGCAATCTGGCCAATGACCCCAATCTGTCGGCTATTGCCGATCAGGTCGGTGACATCCCGCTGAACGAAGGCCGCGTTGAACACATTATCACCATGCGACCCGATCTGGTTATCGCGGGCCGCTACACCACGACTGAAGCCAATTTGTTGCTACAACGCTTGGGCTACCGTGTGGAAATGCTGAACATGGCTATGTCCATCGAAGACATCGAACACAACATCGACTGGATGGCACAATTGACAGCTACCGAGGAGAAAGGCAAGCAACTGATTCACGATATGCGGCAACGACTTGCTCGTGCATCACAGCTGGCGGCCCGTAAACCTCGTCGACTCGCTGTGGTTTATTCACCCAACGGTTTTACCAGCGGTAAAAACACACTCAGCAACCAGGCTATGAATCTTGCCGGCCTAGATAATTTAGCGGTGCGAAAGGGCATTGAAATCTATGGAACCCTTTCGCTGGAAACCCTGCTAAAGGCTGAACCTGAGCTGGTCATTATTAACGATGGCACGATCAACCAGTATTCATTGGCACAGCGCCAACTCAAACATCCCGCATTAACCCACTGGCTGAAGCAACGTAAAGTCATTAGAATACCGCCTCAATTCTGGATATGTGGTGGTCCGATTATGGCTGATGCCGTTGATTATTTGTTAATGCAGTAAGTCTAGTGAAAACCTTAATCCACAAATCCTGGTTCCTGTACTCAGCCTTTGCATTGCTTATCTTCGCGCTGTTCCTGCTGGCTCTGGAAACAGGCGACACCAATATTTCGCCCTGGCGGGCAATCTTTAACAACGACACCAGCATTGA
>PIVM01000496.1 GCA_003353945.1 Gammaproteobacteria bacterium | reverse complement strand
AGTGGCCATACTCTCCAAAAAAAATAAAAAATCCGAAAAAAAACGATTGTAGAAAGATACCTAACAACTGGTATAAGCCTCCCCCCCTATTGGGGGAGGCTTAATAATAATAAAATAATATAAATAAGAATAAGAATAAGAACGAGAGGTCTATGATTGCAGAGCAATCACGAAGGAAAGCCTCCCCTGATTGCAGTCTCCAAGTGAGAGTTATGTCACCGGAATAATTGTAGAACATATCTGATGTGCAGGGACTCTGTTGCAGGGCTTTGCGGTTCTGAGCTTTTCAAAAGACTAAAATTGAATTTGTACGCCCAAGGTGATTAAAAAATCGTCAATATGACCTTTATCTTCAACTCTGACCTCAACAATAATCAATCTAATGTGTAGCCTAGGAGCTAAGCTTTCCAATGGGGGTTTGCGCAACCCAATTGGATAAGTAGTTTTTGAGTTATTGCGAAAAAACGAAAGTCGAAAGTGGGTATGTTTGAGAACATGTGCGCTTGTTTACTTCCGGCTGCACATGCGCACTGGGTCAACACTGGTTGCACCATTAATATACGAGAGGGCAGCACCAAGGTATAATGTCATTAAACAAGGACTATAGAATATGGTTGGCCAGGGGTGGTGGAAAAATATGCCAGGCAGAAATCCAAGACGTAATTTTATTATTCATATTATGCCATCATAAAATCAATCTATTTTAATAATTAATTGTGTACATATATTTTTTTACTGGGGGGTCAGAAAATTATGTTTTTTGCCAAAAAAAATAGGCCTAAATCGAATACGGGTGCTTTCAAGCTTTCCAGAGGTGATTTGCGCGCGACCCAATCGGATAAGTACTTTTTGAGTTTTGAGTTATTGCGAAAACACCGAAAGTGGGTATGGTAAAATATTTTGTAAAATATTTTGTAAAAAAGGAACCAAAAAACCCACAAAAATAATATTACTCAAAAAGTTATCAACCGATTTATGTGATCTTTGGCTCTTTTGAAAGCTTGGAGTAGGGCACATATTGTTTGCGTAAAATTTTACACAAGTAGGTCAAAAGTCAAGGTCGTTTGGCCGTTCGAATAAAAGTAGCATATGTTAAACATAAAATGGCCGATATGACCTTTAATTTGACCTCTGACCTCCAATTTTATTAAATGTTCTTGTAGCACGGAAGAAAAGCTTTCCAGGGATGGTTTGTTCGCCCCAATCAGATAAGTAGTTTTTGAGCGATTGCAAAAACCGCGATTTTTCAAGATGGCCGCCTAATCGGAGATAAGTAGGTCAAGGACACTTAAAAAATATCAGGTGCACAACTTCAGTACTACAGCATCTCTGATGTTGAAGGACTTGTTCCAGGGCTTTGCGGTTTTTTGAGATTCTCGACTGACAAAATTTAAATTTTCACGCGAAAAACGATTTTTTTTTAATTGCTGATATGACCTTGACCTTCAACTCTGACCTGAAATCTTAAAACAAAATAAAAACTGTCCAGAGACCAAGCTTTCCAGTGATGGTTTGCTTGTCCCGATCCGATAAGTATTTTTCGAGATTTTGCAAAAAAACGGAAAGTGGGTGTGGTGACCTAATTACAAGAAAAGTAGGTCAAGGTGACCCAAAAAGTAGGTCACCCGAAAGCTTGGTACTTTTGATGATAAAAGGTGCATATAAGATTTTTGGCTGGCCCAGAGTAAAAAGTAT
>PIVM01000495.1 GCA_003353945.1 Gammaproteobacteria bacterium | reverse complement strand
GCAAACAATTCACATTGAGATTGAAACTGTGACATTTTCTCATTCCTGACATACGGCATGCCTTCCAGTGATATAAAGGGAGCGTCTGGCCATTACTGGCATTCGACCTTCGGAAGGCTAGCGATCGGCGACCAACACAGATATCTTGGTGTTTGTCGAAACCTCCGTTCGTTTGTACGTACACGTAAGTATACGAACACACGTATAGGCAAGTGATAGCTGCCGTTAGATACATTGTTTAGTGCGACAATTCTGTGCAATTAGTAGTAATTTAAGTCTATTTTAACAAGACAGTGTTCATTTTTAACGCTTGTTTCTCGTAATGGCGGATATTTATTCTTTCTGACCGCGTGAAACCGGCTGCAACTGGCCCTTGTATCTATGTGTCAACTGCTATCAAAGAAAACGTAATTGGCACACACGATGCCAGGGCTGGATGCATCCACGACGTTGAGGGTTTCCATTGGTATAAAGCATTGGTTGAAGACAGAGTGACACCATTCCTTGCATGGACTTTGTGCTGGTCGATTTAAGAACATTAGCACAGGTCAATGCTGGGGCTGGGACACAGATAAACAGCGTGTTATTGCCGTGAAAAGGCGGGAAGTCGATCGAATCGTGGTGGTAAGGATACGGCGACATGCCGACCCCTGCATCTGCCTTGAGCTGGTTGGTCAAGATTACTAGCACAGGTCAATGCTGGGGCCGGGATGGCGTATACTCGACGTCGACATTGGCGCTGCCATTGCAGAGACGAAGACAAACGGAAGAAGACTCGAAGCAATTAAAGGTGTATCCCGTCCCCGCATGTACCTTGCGCTAGTTTGCCATTACATGATACTAGCACAGGTCAATGCTGGGACTGGTGCATTTCTGAGCGACTCAAGATACCAAGACAGATGAATGGATGGCCGTGACTCGGCGCCACAAGAAGACGTAGGAGTGTGCTACCATTCCCTGTATGGACCTTGTTCTAGTGGTTCAATATATAACTAGCACAGGTCAATGCTGGGGTTGGGGCACTTTTGATCGGCACATTTACAAAAAAAGCCATATTGCAGAAGGAGGGCCATGCCTTGCCAGACCTTGCATTAACCTTGCGCTGGTCTGCTTTTAAACTAGCACAGGTCAATGCTGGGGCTGGCGGTGCACTAAACGTCCAACGTATGCCATTGAGAGTCCCGGCGACAGATATTGAGAGCATCATTGTAAAACACTATGTAGTGCGTATCAAATGGGGTTCTTGGCTCATCCCAGTATCCGTTCTGTGCTGGTGTGTTTAAAATAACTAGCACATACAGATACCAGGGTCAGCCAGGTTCATAATTCCACTGTGGCATTAGCACATCCATAATTTCAATGGATTAGTATGTAAAACCAACTCAAAAAAAACGAGTAAGATGGTGTATCGGCCATTTATTTAAGAACTGAACGTGACGTCACAACTCAAAATGGCGACCTCATGTCACGTCACGTACGGAAATAACGTGCTCGGAAGCGTAAATGTAATTATTCGATTCGTAATCTGTGTCCTCTCCCATTATCTGTGTGACAATCGGTGGTTAAAATCAAAGCGATTGGCACACAAGATACTGGGACTGGATGTGGAAATGACATCTCAACCTCGAGGGTAGCCTACGAACGGGGGGGGGGGGGGGGGGGGGGGGGAGACCCAGAAAACAAAAACATTTGTGG
>PIVM01000494.1 GCA_003353945.1 Gammaproteobacteria bacterium | reverse complement strand
AGCATAAACTGCAACATAAAGTTGCTACGGCCCATAGAGGCTTCACGGTCAATAAGGTCATCTTCATCAAAGCGATCGGGGTCAGTTACGGACCAGGACTCAGCACCTTGCTCTATATCTTCTAGGAGTTGAGGTGCGAGGGTATTAGCGTATTGAGTAACGTTCTTAGGCATACGTGCTGGCCACACGAATGGTCTATAGGAACGTTCAGCTAGTTTTTTATAGACAGTAAAGACAGTTTGGGGAGTACCTAAGTACATGATGCGACTGTCTTCTTTTGGAGTAAGGATTGATTCAGCTTCTGTACAGAGTTGAAGTAGCTTTTCTCTCATCAGTTCTGTCATGGAGTTACCAGGGACTTCAATGTCATCAAGGATCATCAGGTCAGCACGTGAACCCGTTAACTGACCAGTGATTCCAACTGACTTAACTGAAGGTGCCTGGTGTGGTGAACACTTCACATCAAATGAGATACGAGACCAACGGCCTCCTTCATCATTAGGTTGAAGGTGTTGTAACCAAGGTGTTTCAATAATCAGCTTCTGTAAGAAGATAGACATGTTGTCTGCACGTTCTTTAGAAGCTGAGATGATCATGATTTTCTTTTCAGCGTTATTGAAAAGCGTCCAAAGGACGAAGGCTCCAGTGATCCAGCTTTTTCCAACACCACGGAAAGCCGATATTTGTAGACGTTTAGGCCCATGTTGAAGATAGTCTGCAATTGCATATTGTGCTCTGGTAGGAGAAGGGAGATCAAGCTGTCCCCAAAGTGCTTGGAGAAAGATCTTGAAATCGCCCTTCATTAATTCAAGGGTGTTGTTCATTGTATTCCTAGTTTTTGCATCCAACCGCCAATAGCATCCATAACTTGACCACCTACTCTTTGAATAGTTTCGTAGCCACGCTCTTGGGATGGATCTTTGCGTAGTAGTGCTGCGCGATTAGATTGTTGTGGTGTAGTTAGATCTGGTCCTTGCTTGCCGTAATAAGAAGGTCTAACTGCTTGATCTCTTGCCATACCGGTCTCTGTACCATCAGCAAAAGCACCACCACTAATTGGGTTCTCAGCATCTAAACCAGCAGCGGCTGCATCCAAAGGGGAAGCACCTTCTAGTAAAGAAAGACCTGTTACGGTCAAACCACCAATGAGTGGTATCTTTGCAACTTTACCTAGACCCTTAAGACCATTAAGACCCTTTCTAGGTAACTTAACTCCAGGTCTAGTCTTATCAATAGTAAGACCCTGGAAGTTCTGTTTAGTAGGTGGGTTAAATACTTGAGGGTTAGGGTTAGTTCTGACTGGTCTAGCTTGAGGGTTAGCCTTAATAGCCTTCCAACGAGCATCATCTACTTGAGCTGTAACCTCATCTATCATGTCAGGAGATGCATTCCTGATCGTCTGTTTATCTTTAGGTGTGTATTCTAAAGGTAGACCAGAAGAGTCTTGATAGTTAATTGCATCTTCTTTCCAGCTAGTAGCAACACCAGTATTGAGTAGAGCAGCACGGTTAGGATTAGCTGCACCATGAGCACTATTCCTAGAACCATTCTCTAGCATTAGATTTCTAGAGGAGGTAGGTCCACCTGTCCTTGCAGATTGCAGATGGCCTTTGTTGTACTTAGTTCCGCTTTCTTCTGATGCTTGTCTTGTTCTAGCGTCAATACCACGTTTGTCTTGAGCTACAGAAGACTTATATG
>PIVM01000493.1 GCA_003353945.1 Gammaproteobacteria bacterium | reverse complement strand
TCGTTGGACGCCCCCCAAAAACTGGTGTCCGGCAGAGACAGTGCAGACCGAAATTTGTTATCACCTATGCCCAGTATGTTGGGCCGCAACAGATCCGGCAAAACCTGGACGTCATAGATCTCCTCGCAGGAGGTCAGGTATTTGATCTCCCCCACCAGCGCGGCAGTTGGAAGGTGGATCACGACGATCCCGCTTAACATTTCGTCTTTACCCTTTACCTCTTCGGCAATGGGCAGCCCACCGAATATATGCTTTTTACGGATTCTGGACAGGCCGATAAACAGATAATCTTCATGAAAGGACATCCCGCGCACAAATCCTGGAATCCTACGGATGACCTCATACTTTTTTTCTTCGATGTTCACTTTGACCAATTCCCCTGTCGCTGAAAGCAACAAATAGAGCTCGCCGTTGATTAGCCGGGGCGTGTGGGGCATTGGCAGTCCACTCAGGATCACCTCTCCGGTTTCGACATCCATCAAAATCCCGCCCTGTTGTTTGTTTTCATTCCAACCCCTGGGGGAATCACTCTCGCCAAACATGGTGACATATTTCGGTTTTCCATCCACAACAGCCATGCCATTCAGGTGGCATCGGTCTTCTGCTGCCAGCTCAGAGATAAAAGACGGTTTCCAGAGCGGTGTAAAATTGTAGTTATCATCAATTTTACAGAGGCAGGAAAAGGCGGTGTTGACAGCAATCAAGCCCTCTTTGCACCAGGCAACATCATGGACGGATAGTCGTCCGCTGAAATAGGTCGCTTGGGGAACAAACATGCCATCGTAACAGTTAGGCTTGGCAGGGTAACTTTGGGCTAAAGAGGGTGAATTTGCAAAAATAAGCACCTCTTCCTTACAGGCTACCGCCAACCTGTCTTCATTCAGCGCGATTCCCATGGGTGTGTCAAAAGCACGGGGTAGTTGAAACAGGCCATCTTCTTCGATATTCGGGCTGATGATGATCACCTTGCCGGCCTGGTATGTGCTGATCATTAAAGAACACCCCAAACCGTTTAAAAGTTCGGGAATATTCGGGCTGTGCGTGCAGCTAAAAGGGGGATAAGCAACAGTCATGGCTTCTCAGATATGGTTACAGAAAATGTGTGCGTTAAGCAAGCCGTCTAACACACACAAGGTTTTAAGTTGTTAACGTTTCATCATTTGATAATGCAATATTAAATGATGATCAGTTACATGTAAATGACCAAACTTCGCTTTCAGATGTGCTTCCAGCGCTGTCAGTGGCCACCGTCTTCCAGTAATAGGTCTTGCCACTCTCCAGATCTGACAGCTCAACGCTGATGGTTGTTGTATCAGCGGGAGTGTCTCCACTGCTGCTGTCGGAGGCACAACTTGAGACGAGCAGTCCCGCCAGCATCAAACCCGCCAAAGCGAGTGTGTATTTCTTCCTGTCTTTAATGACGCCCCGCCCGAACAGTCCGAGTAGAATCATGATTCCCAGCGCAAAGGGACCAAAGGCGTTGAATCCTTCTGCATCCGCTGCGACAAGACTATCGGCATATGCCTTATTGACCAGGGGATTAAAATCGTTGAGTTCAAACGATCCGTCAAAGCCGTTAAACACACTCACCACACTGAATGAGTCGCAACCCGCGAAGCTCGAATCTTCACAGACATAATACTGATAGGTCAAATCCACACCGTCCGCGTCGGTTGTGCCGGTCCATTGGATTGTGACAGG
>PIVM01000057.1 GCA_003353945.1 Gammaproteobacteria bacterium | reverse complement strand
ACCTATGCACCGTCAGATACCTTGTTCTGGCAGCAGGGTTATTCCACCGAAACCGATTTTATTTATGTCACCACCCAAACCCTGTCACTGACACAATTGCAGGCACTCTCCGATGAAGTCGGTGAAGATCGCTCTCTACTCGTTTGTTGCAGCGCCTTTCGCTGCAAGGCAGATCGTTTTGCCAATCTAACCATCAAAAAAATCCCGAAAATGGTGCTCAGTCGCTGCGAATGGGGACACGATGATTACAGCCTGAATGTGGAAAGCCTGCCTCAGCTCGAAATAGAGCAAGAACCAGAGCAGAATGATCTGTTTGGAGCGAGTGATGAATGATCAGCGCATACTGATTATTGCTGGCCCTAATGGTGCCGGGAAAACCACGTTTGCCCGTGAGTTTTTAACCCATGAGGCGGACTGCCCAGCGTTTATTAATGCGGACTTGATAGCAGCAGGCTTGTCACCTTTTGAGCCCGAAAAAGCGGCTATTCAAGCAGGGAGGTTGATGCTGCAGTCAATCAACACTGCCGTCACCCATGGTGAAAGTTTTGCTTTTGAAACCACCTTATCAGGGCGTGGTTACGCACAAAAGATCCCTCAATGGCAAAAGCAGGGTTATCGCATCAGCCTGTTTTTTTTAAAACTGGATAGCGTTGATATTGCGATTGATCGTGTTGTCGAACGTGTACGTCAAGGCGGTCACAGTATTGACGAGGACGTCATTCGTCGCCGATATATTGCAGGGTGGGAAAACTTTCAAGCTATTTATTCCAGCATTGTTGATGAATGGTCCGTATTTGATAACAGTTCCAATCAAACACAATTATTAGATTGGGGAGAGAAAGATGAATAGAAAACCGATAGAGCAAGCCAAAAACCCATTATTGAGTAAAGCCCTTCCCGCCCTGGAGCGTGCGGCATTACAGGCCCGCAAGATTGCAGCCCAAACAGGTACTGCAATTATTGTCAGGCAGGACGGTGTTGTGCAAAGAATACAGCCCGGCGCCGTACAAGAACCTCGCTCAGATTATCAGGCAGAAAAAGATAAATAAAAGAATCAAACCATGAATAATAGAATTATTAATTCCATCACAGGCCGCCTAAGCCTGCGCTCACCTCAGGAAGAATCGCTACGCGCATTGGCTACTGCTCTGGATGCAGCACCGGATATGCTGCTCCCCGAGCGAGACCTTAAGTCTTTATTAAAAGCCCTGTCGGCAGAATTTCCCTCGCTTACCGATTTTGAGCGCGATTTCCCCTCACTCTGTTTTGCTCTGGCCACGGGGGTTGGTAAAACCCGCTTAATGGGCGCTTTTATCAGTTATCTGCATCTGGCTTACGGTATCAAAAGCTTTTTTGTATTGGCTCCCAACCTGACCATTTACGATAAGCTGATTGCTGACTTTACTCCCAATACATCCAAGTATGTGTTCAAAGGCATTGCAGAGTTTTCCGCGTATCCGCCACAGATAGTCACCGGTGATAATTACGAGTCGGCAGGTACCGGCGATATCCTGTCACCGGTCAGTATTAATATTTTTAATATCTCAAAAATTAATTCTGAGGTTCGTGGGGGTAAGGCGCCACGCATTAAACGCTTGCGGGAAACCATCGGCGATAGCTATTTTAATTATTTGGCAAATCTGCCGGATCTGGTCATGCTGATGGATGAATCCCACCGTTATCGTGCCAGTGCCGGTGTGCGCTCATTAAACGAGCTCAACCCATTAATGGGGCTTGAGTTGACCGCAACGCCTTTTACGGAAAGCAGTTCAAGTCGAAAAAATAAGGGCCCAATACCGTTTAAGAATGTGGTGGTGGATTACCCGCTGGCCCGCGCTATGGACGATGGTTTTGTTAAAGAACCGGCCGTGGTGACCCAGCGTAACTTTAACGCCAGTCAATACAGTGCTGAACAATTGGAACGCATCAAATTGGAAGACGGTATTCGCCTGCACGAAAGCACCAAGGTTGAACTGCTCACCTATGCTAAACAGCAAGGTGTAGCGCCGGTTAAACCTTTTATGCTGGTCATTGCCCGCGACACCACGCATGCAGGGCAACTGTTGGCACTGATGGAAGATCAGCTGTTTGATAGCCGTTATAAAGGTAACGTCATTCAGGTGGACAGCAGTCGCAGTGGTGCCGCTGAAGAGGAAATGGTGCGGCGCTTATTGGCGGTTGAAAGTTTCGATGAACCCACCGAAATAGTAATTCATGTAAATATGCTAAAGGAAGGCTGGGATGTCACCAACCTTTACACCATCGTGCCTTTGAGAGCTGCTAACGCCCGCACCTTGATTGAACAATCCATTGGCCGCGGCCTGCGCTTACCCTACGGCAAACGAACCGGTGTGGATGCGGTGGATCGTTTGAGTATTGTGGCGCACGACCGTTTTCAGGAAATTGTCGATGAAGCCAATAATCCGGAAAACCCCTTGCGCCTTAAGCAAGTGATTCTGGATGCCCCGGAGGAGGATGCGCCAAAAGAGAGTGTCGTCGTCAAGTCAAACCTTGAGGCGGCATTTAGTCAAACACAAGGAGGGACTGGCACCGAGGCGGTTGCGGACGCTAAAACGCTGTACCAGAATCCAGGGGAAACCTTGGTGTTTGTTAGTGAGCGTGAATCCCGCGTTGCGGAAAAAGCGTGGGGGGTGATTAAAAGCTACCAGCATAAACCGGCGCAGGCACCGACATCGAAAGACCTGCTGTCTGAGCAATTGCAGGCGGCTATTGTTAAGGAGGTGTCTGAACAACTTACTGGACAACAACAGTCCTTACTGGAAGAGGAGGAAAAACTGGAGCTGGCGGCAGTTGTTGCCAAAGCTACCGAACTGATGGTCAACCAAACCATCGATATCCCTCGTATTTTTGTCGAGCCCAGAGGTGAAGTGACGTATGGCTACCATCCCTTTAGTTTGGCGTTGTCTAGCCTGAACCTGCAACCCTCCAACCGGGAGTTGATTTCCCAAAGTTTGCAAACCAATCAGCAAATTTCCATATTGGCACAGCCGCAAAAAAAATACCGGCGGCTGGAGGATTACATCGTTGAGCACTTGGTGGATAAGGATGATATTTCCTACGATGAACACGCCGACTTGATCTACGATCTGGCTGGGCAGGCGGTGGCGTTCTTTGGCAATATAAAGGAATACTCTGATGATGAACTGCACAATATCTTCTTCGGTTACGGCAAATTGATAGCCGATAATATTCACGCGCAGATGGCTGAGCACTATTGGGAAAAAGCCACCGGTTATGAAGTAACTGTCAGGGCCGGTTTTACACCCTTGAAGGAAGCTGCGTACACCAAGGCAGCGAATCAACCGATTTACAACTTCAGGGAGACAGTTAAAGACCTTGGCAAGATTAAACAGATGTTATTTGGCGGATTTCAAAAATGCCTCTACCCGCTGCAAAAATTTGATTCCGATACCGAACGGCGCTTTTCGGTGATACTGGAGCGTGATGCACTGAAATGGTTTAAACCTGCCAATGGACAGTTCCAAATCGTGTATAAGCAGGGCGTTGAGCATAAAGAATATAACCCCGATTTCGTCGCAGAACTGGATGATTGTGTGTTGCTGGTGGAAACCAAGGCGCGTACCGATATGAATGACACTGCAGTGCAAGCAAAAGCCGAATCGGCAGAAGAGTGGTGCAAAAATGCCAGTGAATATCTTCAAAATAAAGGCGGTAAACTCTGGCACTATCTGCTAATTCCGCATGATGAAGTACTGGAGAATCGGTCATTGAAGGATTTTATAACGTAGTTTCGAACCGGTGTTTTTATTGGAACTTTCATCTTAACGCCAAAGCGAGAGCCACCGGGCAGCATGGGCTTAAACTTATAGAACGAGGCCCAAGAAAGTATATGGCGTACCGAAGTGACCTTGAGAGCGAGGTATTTCAGATGAAACCAGATATTTGTTTTGTCGACAGTTCTGGTAGGCCTGTATTGATAGCTGATGCTAAATGGAAGCTTCTAGAGTCTGGAGGGGCAAAACTTGGGGGTGTTGCAGGCTTATCTGTATCAGATGCAGGTATATGCCAACAGATATGCGGTCAATATCTTGATGTTGATTTGCCAAACCCAACAGCAATTAGAGGATGTGTGCCGCCTAAATATTCATAGTAGTGACAATGTTGAGCTGACTATATCTATACTCTATATCAAATTAAATTCGTCAGAGGCTTTCTGAACTCAATTTAACGCCCAGTCAGCCAGGCATATTGGTCAGGTATAATTACTCAGGATTACTCGGTTGAGATTTGGATTACTCCCATTTGTATCCCCAGTGTATCCCAGAGCATTATTTGCAGGCGCTGGTTGGAAATAATCCGTTGTGTCTTAAAAAGGTAGGAAGATGGTACCAGAGGCCGGACTCGAACCGGCACGCCCGCGAGGACAAGGGATTTTGAATCCCTCATGTCTACCAATTTCATCACTCTGGCATTTCTTGAATATTACTCTTTTAACCTTGGGATACAAAATTGCTTGAGAATTTTGAATCCGGCGTGTCTACCAATTTCACCACACTGGCTTTAAGAAGAGCGCCGCATTATATCAATCGTGATAGGAACTTCAACTCTCCTTTCTAACCAATTTTGAGTGGCGGATTTTGGCGGATTACTATACTCTTGCGCCGCTTGATTCTTGAGCTGTTACAGCCCGGTTCAAGCGAGGTAGGTAAACATGCTAAATTGTTATCCAATATTTCACCTTAAATCAGATTTTGAACCGTCGAGAGAGAAATACGGGCCACTATGAAACGTAGTGATTTTAATTACACATTACCGGATGAGTTGATAGCCCGCCGACCTGCAGCGAAACGGACCCAGAGTCGTTTGTTGCGACTTGATGGCGAAACAGGAGAGACCTCACATCGACATTTCAGCGATATTCTTCAGCTGCTAAATCCCGGTGATTTGCTGGTGCTGAATAATACACGAGTGATTCCAGCGCGTGTTTTTGGGCGCAAGCTCAGCGGTGGGCGGGTCGAGGTGTTGGTGGAAAGAGTGCTGGATGATCGACGGGTATTGGCACATGTCCGTGCCAGCAAGTCG
This sequence comes from Gammaproteobacteria bacterium, assembly GCA_003353945.1. GTDB lineage: Bacteria > Pseudomonadota > Gammaproteobacteria > Pseudomonadales > PIVM01 > PIVM01. Next base: position 25,393 of record PIVM01000057.1, on the reverse strand, counting down.
CCGAAACCGGGCACATCACTGCTGTTGGGTAACGATCTGGACAATCCGCGGGCTTGTGTGAAGGTGTCCATGGTGGCGCGCAGGGATGATTTGTTCGAATTGCTTTTTCCTGTCGATCAATCTGTTTTCCACGTGCTGGATGAAATCGGTCATATGCCCTTGCCACCTTATATTGATCGGCCAGATGAAGCGTGTGATCGCGAACGCTATCAAACGGTATACGGCGAAAAAGCCGGTGCTGTGGCCGCACCGACAGCCGGTCTGCATTTTGATCAATCGATTCTTGATCAGCTACAGGAAAAAGGCATTGAGCTGGCTTATGTTACTTTGCATGTGGGAGCGGGCACATTTCAGCCGGTGCGTGTCGATAATATTGAAGATCACCAGATGCACACAGAAACCCTGGAAGTTGATGAAACCCTGTGTCAGCAGGTCAGAACAACCAGGGCGCGAGGGGGGCGTGTAGTCGCGGTTGGCACAACTGCGGTGCGCTGTCTGGAAACAGCCAGCCGTCACGGCGATATTCAACCTTTTAGTGGTGAGACAGATATCTTTATTTATCCTGGCTATCGGTTTTGTTGTGTGGATGCGTTGTTGACCAATTTTCATTTACCTGAATCGACACTGATTATGTTGGTGAGTGCCTTTGCCGGGCGGGAAAACGTATTGCAGACCTATCAGCAGGCAGTGGAGGAAAAGTACCGGTTTTTTAGTTACGGTGATTGCATGTTTATTACGCCTGCAAAAGAGGCGCTTGCTGAGAGAATGTGGTTGCTGAGAAAATAGCGTCGGGCGAAAATAATCAAGTCGAAAATGATCAATCAGGGTCGCAGTAGGAGCAGTTAACTAAATGAGTCGTGAATGTTTTATGCGCTTTGAGCTAGACAATACGGATGGCCAGGCTCGCAGGGCTAAGCTGGTTTTTCCTCGCGGTGAGGTGCAAACGCCTGCTTTTATGCCGGTAGGTACCTACGGTACGGTAAAAGGCATGTTGCCACGCGACGTGGAAGGGATCGGCGCACAGATCATTCTGGGGAATACCTTCCATCTGATGCTCCGTCCGGGTACGGAAGTGATTCAACAACACGGGGATTTGCACGATTTTATTGGATGGCACGGACCCATACTGACAGATTCCGGTGGTTTTCAGGTCTTTAGTTTGGGGGAGATGCGCAAAATCAGTGAGCAGGGAGTAAGCTTCAAATCTCCTATAGACGGAAGTCCGGTGACACTTGACCCTGAAATTGCGATGCGGGTTCAGCGCGAGTTGGGTGCGGATATCGTGATGATCTTTGATGAATGCACACCATACCCCGCTAGCCTTGAGCAGGCGCGAGATTCCATGGAACTGTCGCTTCGCTGGGCGCTGCGCAGCCAAACCGCCCATGGTGATAATTCGGCAGCCTTGTTTGGAATTGTTCAGGGCGGGATGTATGAAGAGTTGCGGCAGCGATCTCTCGATGGATTGATGGAGCTGGGATTTGATGGTTATGCGATCGGTGGTTTGTCGGTAGGAGAGCCAAAAGAAGAGATGTTCGCAGTGCTCGACGCTCTAACGCCACGGATGCCAGTGGATAAGCCTCGTTACTTGATGGGCGTAGGCACACCTACGGATATAGTTGAAGCGGTGTGTCGAGGTATTGATATGTTTGATTGCGTGATGCCAACACGTAATGCCCGCAACGGTTATCTTTTTACATCGCGGGGCATTGTGAAAATTCGCAACGCCCAGCATCGCCATAGTACCGAGGTGCTGGATAAGGAATGCGATTGTTATACTTGTCAGAATTTCAGTCGGGCTTATTTGCATCATCTGGACAAATGCAAGGAGATCTTGTCTTCTCAGCTGAATACGATTCATAATCTACGTTTTTATCAACGCCTGATGGCAGAACTGCGGCAGGCAATAGAGCAGGGCAGTTTGACTGAATATGTTGGGCAGTTTTATGAACGACAAGGATTGATGCGCCCAGCCCCAGCGAACTTGAAATAAGTTATAGGTAAGTATCGATGTATAAATTGTGTTTTTATGTGCCCGAAAGTCATTTGCAGGCAATAAAATCGGCAGTTTTTACCGCGGGGGCTGGCCGTATTGGTGACTATGATTGCTGTTGTTGGCAAACGCTGGGTGAAGGGCAGTTTCGCCCTTTATTAGGCAGTCAGCCGTTTATTGGTTCGCAGTTGGAGCTTGAAACGGTGGTTGAATATAAAGTGGAAATGGTTTGTGATGACGATTCAATAGATGAGGTTATCAGTCAAATGAAACTGGCTCACCCCTACGAAGAACCAGCCTACGATGTGTGGAAGCTGGCAGACCTATGAGCGGGTAGACCAATGATGTAATTTACTGTGCAGCTTTACTCCTAAAGGGGAGGATTTGAGCGGATGCCGTCAGTTTGGGTTTCTCAAAATCGGCGAGTGGACTGTCTTCACTTGCAATATTATTTAAGACAATGCGCAAAGAACCAAAAGATTCATGCATCATTTCTGAAATTTTCATGCAGGCTGATAAGGGGGTGCTGGCTGAACGTCGGCGGGCATCAATTTCAAACTGCAGGCCGTGTAAACGATGCTTGATTCGATCGGGGGCAGAATCGATAACCTGATTGGTCAAGTCTACACGTAGTTGTTCTAGTCGCTCAGGGTCATTAAGTGCCATTCCTAGAAGGGCATCAAAATTCGGTAAAGTTCGTTTCTGTTGCATGTTCTACTCCTGCCAGACGTCTCGGATCTTCGACTGATCTCTTTAAAGCCTCCCCATCCTGGTTTTTATTGAGGAAATAATTCGTTTTGTTTTCCCTAGGAATTGATCTCTTAATAATCAACTTCTAATACTGGTTATATTACAATCAAACTGACTTGTTTTTCACTATAAAAATGAATAGGGTTAGCTGGAAATACTATAAGGAGTGTGATTATTGCTTGCTGGTGTTCTTTTTATGACGTGTTAATACACTATTAATCATTCGCTAAAACAGTGAGATGTTAAAATTTTAAAGAAAATACATTAAATTTGTTTCGGTTATTTATACGTCATAGATTAAATTGTTATAAGACTTGTTGCTGTTGGTATATTTAAGCGAATTGTTTATTTATTAGACAATGCCGGCTTAAATACTCCACCTGGATCTGTATGGGCAGGTGCTACTGTATAAGGTTGCTACTGTGTAAAAAGTGAATTGTTAGAATTCCTGTACCTTAGCTCTGAGAAGAGGAAAATATGCAAGCAGATATTCGCAAAGCTATGAGTGCACTTAACACGGTACCTATTGCACAGCACCCGATACAAGCAGCGGTTTTGTTGGTGATCAGCGGGCAAGCCGAACCAAATATTTTATTAACTGAGCGAGCAGCACATATGCGTCGTCATGCTGGCGAGGTCGCTTTTCCTGGAGGTAAGCGTGATGAAATTGATGCCACTCTGTTAGATACAGCATTGCGTGAGACTTATGAAGAAATCGGTTTGCCGCAAACTCAAGTTGAAGTGTTGGGGCAATTATCGCCGTTGATCAGTCGCTATGACGTGCAAGTAACACCCTTTGTCGGTATTGTTTCTGAGCAGATATCCTTAAGGAGAAACCCGCAGGAGTTGCAGAGTATATTACATGTCCCACTGAGTTTTTTGGCAGAACCGACCAATATGCAAGTCGACGATGTGCCCTACCAGGGGCGTCTGCGAAAAGTGCCACGTTTTCAATATCAGCATTATTCAATTTGGGGTATTACGGCATTGATTCTGGTGGAATTTATCAATACAGTCTACGGGCAATGTTTGTCGATTGGCAGAGAGTGAACCTGAGGAAGTGTGAGAAGGAGGGTATCAGGTGATATATAGTTTGGATAAACAAACTGTCTGTTTTATTGGTGCAGGAGCGCTGGTGAAAGAGGGGATGGCCGTACCGGATGGTTCCTTAGTGGTTGGCGTACCGGGAAAATCAAAAGCCAGCTGGGCAAGGACCGGCAAATGTCTTTAAGCTGGGCAGCTGATCATTATGTTGAAAATGGTTTGCGCTACAGACAGCAATTGAAAGAAGACGAAAAATAAAACTAAAAACTAGCTGGGATGCATACTGACTTTGGCTGACACAATCATATTGTCTCCAATGTCGATAATTTCAGCGTAGTAATTGCTGATTTTAATGCCGACCCTGGCATCTGGAAAAGCTTCCAGATGCTCCATGATCAGGCCGTTTAAAGTTTTGGGGCCATCTGTTGGCATATCCCATACCAGTGCTTTGTTGATATCGCGAATATTAGCTGTGCCGTTGATGATGTATGCGCCATCTTCAAGCGCGACAAATTCATCCTCAGTTTCGGCAAGGTTAGAGGTAAACTCGCCAACTATCTCTTCCAGAATATCTTCCAGTGTGACCGCTCCCAGCACTACCCCGTATTCATCAACGACAATGCCGATGCGGCGTTTTTCTTTTTGAAAGTTCATTAGTTGAATATGCAGACTGGTATTTTCTGGCACGAAGTAGGGTTCGCTGGCCTCTTTGACCATGGCGCTTTTGTTCAGTCCATCCGATGAAACAAAACGACTCACATTGCGTAGATGCAGGATGCCCATCACTTTATCAATATCATCTCTGTATAACGGGATTCGCGTATGTTCGCTGTTTTGTATACAGTTTAGGATCGACTCTTCGTCATCGGACAGGTCAATACCGAAGATTTCATTACGTGGAATCATGATGTCATTGACGGTGACTTTTTCCAGATCTAGGATATTGAGCAGCATGCCCTGGTGTCGCTTGGGAATCAGCGAGGCGGCTTCATCCACCACGGTGCGCAGTTCTTCTGAATTAAGTTGCACGTTATCGGATTTGCGTGGATCTACCCCCAGTATTCTCAGCAATAGATGAGTGATTTGATTAATCAACCAGACAGCGGGGTATAACAGGAACATCAGTGGTTTTAGAATAAAGCTGGCTGGGAAGGCAACTTTTTCCGGGTAAAGTGCCGCAATGGTTTTCGGTGTGACTTCGGCAAATATCAGGATCACAAAGGTAAGCAGCAAGGTGGCAATGGCAATACCTGCATCGCCGTATAAGCGGATCGCGATAACGGTTGCCAATGCCGATGCAAATATATTAACTAGATTGTTGCCAATGAGAATCAAGCCGATTAATCGGTCGGGACGTTCCAGCATACCGCCTGCCCGTCTGGCGCCACGGTGTTTTTTCTTCTGTAGATGTTTTAATCGGTATCGATTGAGCGACATCATGCCGGTTTCGGAACCGGAAAAAAATGCGGATAGGAAAATCAGTCCAATCAGGATACCAAAAAGAAGACCCAGCGGTGCCTCGTTCAACGACGTGAATTCCTCGTCAGCCAGCGATAGGCGTTATATTGAAGAAAAAATTATGGTTTGGCAATGATCTAAACCTTTTGAAGGACCAATTCCAGGACGAATTTTGACCCGAAATAGGCGAGCATTAAGGCTAGAAATCCTCCGATAGTCCATTTGACGGCTGTTCTACCGCGCCATCCCAAGTAATGACGTCCCCAAAGAAGAATGGCAAATATGAGCCAGGCAATGAGAGTGAATACGGTTTTGTGGACTAGGTGCTGCGCAAACATATCGTCGAAAAAGACAAATCCACTAATGATGGAGCCGGACAACAGAACAATGCCAAACCAGATCATATCAAACAGTAGACCTTCCATGGTTTGCAGGGGGGGGAGCCATTGAATTAGGCCAATTGTATGGTGTTTTTTTAATTCCCGTTCCTGAATTAGCAAGGTTATCGCCTGCATGCTGGCGATGGTCAGCACACTGTAGGCAAGAATGGATAACAGAATATGTACAATTAGGCTGCCACCTAAATGGTCCAGTGGTTCACTGGTTGTGGGCATAAATTCTGATAGAAGAATGGATATTGTTGCCAGTGGAAATAGAATTACCAATAGACTGTCGATTGGCTTGTCGCGCAATATGGCGGTAAAGGCAAGAAACCCCATAAACAGGCAGATCAGTGAGGAAACTTTAAAAAAGCCCAGATTAATGCCATCACTAGAAACGACAACACCGTAAACACTGATAGCGTGTGTCACCAGGGCGACGGCGATTAGTATCTTACCCAGCGCGTCCTTCGGGGAGTGCATTTTGTGGGCGACCTGCATGCCTTTGAATACGGCGCCTCCCAAGTACAAAGCGATGGTAATGAAGCTAAAAATCATTGTATCCATAATTCTTCATCGATCGGCAGGTGATTGGGTTGAAATAAGTTGTCTGTCCATGATCTATAATTTATTCAATTTGGGTTGCTTGCCGGTTCTCCGCTATAATCCAGCGCTTTTAGAGATGAATTCATAACAATGCAAGGCATTTTAGCCCAAACTAAAAGGTATGAGTACCGTGTGTTGAATCATCATGCACGTAACCATACCAGTTCAATAGAGAATTTAAACTAATGTTTGAAAATTTAACCGAGCGATTATCGCATACGCTCAAAAAAGTATCAGCGCAGGCAAAGTTAGACGAAGACAATATCAAGGAATCCTTGCGTGAAGTGCGCATGGCATTGCTTGAAGCGGATGTTGCACTGCCGGTAGTGAAAGAGTTTGTCGATGCCGTCAAGGCGCGTGCTGTTGGTCAGGAGGTGATGTCAAGTCTCAGTCCAGGTCAGGTTTTTATTAAAATTGTGCAAGCTGAACTGGAGCATGTGCTGGGAGATGCCAATGATGCCTTGAACCTGGCCGTTCAGCCTCCGGCTGTGGTGTTGCTGGCAGGCTTACAGGGTGCGGGTAAAACCACCACCGTCGCCAAATTGGCTCGTTGGTTAAAAGAGTCGCAAAAGAAATCTGTGATGGTTGTCAGCGTCGATGTGTATCGGCCAGCCGCTATTCAGCAGTTGGAAACACTGGCGGGTGAAGTTGGGGTGGATTTCTTTCCGAGCCATGGTGATCAAAAGCCCGTGGCGATTGCAGAAGCGGCAATTTCTCAAGCCAAAATTAAATTCAACGATGTGGTGATCGTGGATACCGCTGGTCGATTGCATATCGACGATGACATGATGCATGAAATCAAGGCGCTTCATGGGGCGATTAAACCGGTGGAAACATTGTTTGTCGTTGACGCCATGACAGGGCAGGATGCAGCCAATACTGCTAAAGCGTTTAATGATGCATTGCCACTAACTGGAGTAGTATTGACCAAGGCTGATGCTGATTCCCGTGGTGGTGCAGCGTTGTCTGTGCGTTCCATTACAGGCAAACCGATTAAATTCCTGGGGGTGGGTGAAAAGACTCAGGCTCTGGAGCCATTTTACCCCGATCGTATTGCGTCTCGAATTTTAGGTATGGGTGATGTTCTGTCTCTGATTGAAGAGGCAGAGCAGAAGCTGGATAAGAAAAAAGCGGAAAAACTGGCAAAAAAGATCAAGAAGGGTAAACGGTTTGATCTGGAAGATTTTCGCGACCAGCTGCAGCAGATGACCAATATGGGGGGGGTAGCCTCCATGCTTGATAAACTACCCGGTATGGGTAATATGGCGCAAATGGCGCAACAGCAGATTGATAACAAGGTTTTTGTGCAAATGGAGGCCATTATCAACTCCATGACGCCAGCTGAACGGCGCAATCCGGAAATTCTGAATGGATCGCGTAAGCGTCGTATCACCCGGGGATCAGGCACTCAAGTGCAGGATTTGAACCGTCTGATAAAACAGCATAAACAAATGCAAAAAATGATGAAAAAAATGACTCGCAAGGGCGGAATGGCCAACATGATGCGAGGGTTGGGCGGAATGATGCCGCCTGGAGGTGGTGGAATGCCAAGGATGTGACGCAAATCTGCTGAAATATCTGATAAAAATCAAGAAAATGGTTTATCTGGCGAGCGCTTTTACGTAGAATACGGCGCCTTTCTGGCCTTTGCTTAGGTGATGATCGTCCAGATTATGGGATCCCGCAGCCGCTTTTGTTTCATTGAGCGGCTCCCACTCCCAAAGGAGAGGGTAGGGTGAGGTTTTTGATACGATATTAATTAATATTATGGTGGTCCAGTTTTAATACTGAGCCCTATTGGGAAATAAAACGTAATGGTAACAATTCGACTTTCTCGTGGTGGCGCCAAAAAGCGTCCTTTTTATCATCTGACGGTAACTGACAGCCGTAAAGCGCGTGATGGCCGCTTTATCGAGCGTGTTGGATTCTTTAATCCCATAGCAAGTGGTCAGGATGAGCGCCTGCGAGTAGACCGCGAACGGGTAGAGTACTGGGTATCTCAGGGTGCGCAGCTTTCTGAGCGTGTTGCCAAGCTGCTGAAGGGTGCAGAGGTCGCATAGGCTTTATTGGCTTAGACTTTATTGATAATTAGGCGCCGAGTGCTCAATGGTCTTGGATGCAGGTAATTTGATCATTGTTGGCCGGGTTACGGCGCTGTTTGGTGTTAAGGGTTGGTTAAAGCTGCATTCCTATACGCAACCCATCACCAATCTGTTGCAGTATAAGCAACAGTGTTTTATTAGCGTGGCCGGTGATTGGCAGCCAGTAAGCTTCGATCAGGGACATCGTCATGGCAAAGGGCTGGTTGTCCATATAAAAGGCTGCGATGACAGGGATGAAGGCCGCAGATACATACAGTCGGATCTGGCTATTGAAGCAGGCAGTATGCCGCAGCTCGAACAGGATGAGTATTATTGGCACCAACTGGAGGGACTGCAGGTCTGGATACAAGGCAGTGATGGTGCTCGTCAGCTACTCGGAAGGGTTGACCATTTGCTTGAAACAGGTTCAAACGATGTGCTGGTAATTAAGTCTTGTCAGGGGAGTGTGGATCAACGTGAGCGCATGTTACCTTATCGGCCGAATGAGGTGATTAAGTCGATTGATCTGGAAACTGGAAGCATGATAGTTGATTGGGATCCGATGTTTTAGTACTCGACGTTTTAGTATGTAGAGTCGATCTCAGATTAAAATTCAGCTTGGTTGAAGACCGTTGAGGAAACAATGCAAATAGCGATCGTGACATTGTTTCCTGAAATGTTTGAAGCCTTAAGTGGATACGGTATTAGCGGCAGAGCTGTCCGGGAAGGTTTGCTGGATTTGTCGTACAGGAATCCGCGGGATTATACCGAGGATCGTCATCGTACAGTGGATGACAGACCTTATGGCGGCGGTCCCGGCATGGTTATGCTGTATGAGCCGATGAAGGCTGCGATACAGGCTGCAAAAAGAGAGCTGGGCCAAGAGGTTAAGACTGTCTATTTATCGCCACAGGGCAGGCCGTTGGATCAGGCTGGTGTGGACGCTTTTACGCAGCAAGATAAGCTGCTTCTAATTGCAGGACGCTACGAAGGTATAGACGAGCGTCTCATCGAAAGCGAAATTGATGAAGAATGGTCGATCGGTGATTACGTGCTAAGTGGTGGAGAACTGCCCGCCATGGTAATGATTGATGCGATTGTCAGGCAGTTGCCCGGTGCATTGGGAGACGAACGGTCGGCACAGGAAGACTCCTTTGTCGATGGTTTACTGGATTGTCCTCATTATACTCGCCCGGAACAGATTGATGGGATGGCCGTACCAGATGTTTTGCTTAGTGGCCATCATCGGAAAATTCGCCAGTGGCGAAACAGGCAATCCTTGCTCAAGACTTGGCAAAAGAGGCCTGATTTACTAAGTAAAATTGAGTTGACGCAGGAACAAATGCAGATTATTGCAGAGCTTATGGAAGAGTGTCCGGTGGATGATTAATGATGCCGGTGACTGCAGTCTGACTGATAGCGTTGAGGATGGATTAAGAATATTTTTTCACTAGCTGTGAAGCTACAAACAATGAATAGAAGAGTGAGTGGGAGCATAAGATGAACAGCAACAAGATTATTGCCGGAATAGAAACTGAGCAAATGAACAAAGAAATACCTGAGTTTGGGCCCGGTGATACGGTGGTTGTTCAGGTGAAAGTTAAGGAAGGCAATCGTGAGCGTTTGCAGGCGTTTGAAGGCGTTGTGTTAGGAAAGCGTAACCGGGGTCTGAATTCAGCATTTACCGTGCGCAAGATTTCTCATGGTGTCGGTGTTGAAAGAACTTTCCAAACATACAGTCCTCTGGTTGACAATATTAAGGTTAAGCGTCGAGGTGACGTTCGTCAGGCTAAGCTGTATTATCTGCGTGAACTATCAGGAAAGGCGGCGCGGATTAAGGAAAAGCTGGCCAAATAAGATAGAATTGATTTTAAAAAAAAGGGTAGCATGTCGCTACCCTTTTTTTGTTTGATTCAAACAAAAGACCACGAGGTATTTGGGTGTTTTTCTGCTCTCAGAGGAAAACAAATGACGCAGCACGCATTTTGGCATAGGATAAAGCACTGCGCTGTACAGGCTGGCATAGTTAGATCGCTTTAGTTCCATATCATGCGTTTGCGTCCCATTTGCTTAATCATGGGGCGAATCTGTTTCTAGCACAATTGTTGTAGGTCCATAACGATCTGCCGACAAGGCGGATTTATATGCACTTTATATGCACTTTATATGTACTTTGTATGTACATGGCGCCCAACAGGGGATGAAACAGCGATATGCCAAACACTACCATTTGAGGAAATTTTCCGAAATAGGGAACATGCGTAATAAATAACAACCCAACTAATAGAATATATGCTTGGCGAAGAAACGAGAGAGGTTAGTAATGATTTCAGTTATAAAGCAATGGGTAGGCCGTGGAGTTATTGCCTTGTTGGTAAGTCTGTATGCAATGACTTCACTTCCCGTGTTAGCAGGCGTTGATCAAAGTATTGTTGATGCTATCACGAAAGGTCTGCAATCTGGTCGTAAGGATCTGAAGGTAGTTCATGTAGATACCAGCCAGATACCGGGTTTATATAAAGTCTCTCTGAATGGAACGACACTTTATTCTGATGCCAAAGGGACGTATTTTATCGCCGGTGACCTTTATCAGGTGACAACCAACGGGTTTGTCAATTTGGGAGAGATGGACCGCAATGTAAGTCGTGCTGAAAAAATATCCAAGCTTGACCCCAAAGATATGATTATCTTCCCAGCAACCAGTCCGCGAAAAGGCACGATTACCGTGTTTACTGACGTGGATTGCTACTATTGTCAAAAACTTCATCAAGAAGTGCCGGAAATGAATGAAATGGGTATTGAGGTTCGCTATCTCGCCTATCCTCGTGCTGGCATTGGTTCAAAATCTTATGACAAAATTGCCTCTGCGTGGTGCGCGAAAGACCCAAATGACGCAATTACCAAACTGAAAAACAAACAGACTATTCCTACCAATGTCTGTGATGATAACCCTGTTGCAGCGGAATATAGATTGGGTCAGCAGCTAGGGGTTAAAGGTACGCCCGCGATTGTAATGGAAAATGGTCGTTTATTACCGGGATATCTGCCTGCCGATAAAATGGCAGCAACATTGGGCATCAAGTAAGTTGGTTAAGATTTTTTGTGCCTATTCCAAGTGCGATTGAACAAGCCTGGATTGAGTAGTTCAGGCTTGATTCGCGGAAATTAAGGCGATATAACTCCGTACTTAATTGTGAAGTAATGGATAGCTGAAGACATCGCTTTCCTATCTTTGCTAGAATCTTTCCTTTTCTATTTCGGTTCACTATTTTGCCGCGTACGCGAATAAAAGTCTGTGGAATTACTCGTACCGAGGATGCACTCGTAGCGGTTGAGGGCGGTGCTGATGCTCTCGGTTTCGTGTTTTATGAATCCAGTCCCCGGGCAGTGAGTATCGGGCAGGCCAAGCTTATTGCCAGTGCATTGCCTCCGTTTGTTAGCGTAGTAGCACTGTTTGTGAATGCGCATTCCGATACGATCGAGCAGGTACTGGCGGAAGTGCCGGTTGCTTTGTTGCAATTTCATGGTGATGAAACGTGTGCTGAGTGCGAACGTTTTGATAGGCCCTATATCAAGGCACTCAGGATGCGTGAAGAGATGGATGTTATGGCGGAAATGCAAAGATTTCCCTCCGCCAGCGGTTTTCTACTGGATTCCTATAAAAAAGGCGTGCCCGGAGGGACCGGAAAGAGTTTCGATTGGCAGCAGGCGCCAACACAAAGCGGGCGGCCGATTATTCTTGCCGGAGGCTTGCACGCTGGAAACATCAGAGAGGCTATCGACGCAGTTCATCCCTATGCTGTTGACGTTAGTAGCGGCGTGGAGGTCGAACCAGGCATCAAAAATCCACAACTAATTTGTGAGTTTATTGCCAATTGCCGGTTTTAAGGTGAAAAGAAATTGCCGGTCTTAAGGTGAAAAGAAATTGCCAGTCTTAAGGTGTAAAGAAAATGAGTGTCAGGTCATGTTGCTGGCCAGGCCAGTTTGATGGGAGTTAATAGTGAGTAGTTCAGAACAACAAAGTATAGACTTTGCCGCATTACCTGATTCAAGAGGCCACTTTGGTCCCTATGGTGGGCGCTTTGTGTCTGAGACACTGATGTACGCTCTTGATGAATTGCAAGAAGCCTATTCAAAGTTGAGTCAGGATGCCGCTTTTCAGGCCGAGTTTGATCAGGACCTGGCGCACTATGTGGGGCGACCTTCACCGCTGTATTTTGCCGAACGTTGGAGTCGAGAGTTGGGCGGTGCGCAGATTTATCTGAAACGGGAAGATTTAAATCATACCGGTGCCCATAAAGTAAACAACACTATTGGTCAGGCACTGCTAGCAAAGTATATGGGGAAAAAGCGCATTATTGCTGAAACCGGAGCGGGACAGCATGGCGTGGCGAGCGCTACGGTGGCTGCGCGCATGGGATTGGAGTGTGTGGTGTTTATGGGCGCTGAAGATATTCAGCGCCAAGCACTCAATGTCTACCGTATGAAACTACTGGGTGCTGAGGTAGTGTCAGTGACGTCCGGGTCGCGCACCTTAAAAGATGCCATGAACGAAGCGATGCGCGATTGGGTTACCAATGTGGACAATACCTATTACATTATTGGTACAGTCGCTGGTCCGCACCCCTATCCGCAGTTGGTGCGTGATTTTCAGTCGGTTATTGGCCGCGAGGCTAGACGGCAATGCCTTGATCAGGTGGGAAGATTGCCGGATGCGTTGGTGGCTTGTGTTGGAGGGGGATCCAATGCTATTGGGCTATTTTATCCATTCCTTGCTGATGAGAAGGTCAAGATGTATGGCGTTGAAGCAGCAGGTTATGGCTTGGACAGCGGTCAGCACGCAGCACCGCTCAATGCAGGGCGTGCCGGCGTATTGCACGGGAATCGTACCTATCTGATGGAGGACGATGACGGGCAAATTATTCCAACCCATTCTGTTTCAGCCGGGCTGGATTATCCTGGAGTCGGCCCAGAACATGCGTGGTTGAAGGATGTGGGTCGAGTGGCTTATCCAGCGGTGACAGATGAACAGGCATTGGCCGCTTTTCGGGAGTTAACGCTGGTGGAGGGCATTATGCCTGCGCTTGAATCCAGTCATGCCCTGGCGTACACCCGCGACTTAGCAGCAAAAATGTCACCGAAAGAGGTTATTGTCGTCAATCTCTCGGGGCGTGGGGACAAAGATATACATACGGTTGCGGATATTGACGGTATTACACTGAGCTAAATGAAGTTAGGTTAGAAATTAGGTTAGAAATTAGGTTAACAGTAAGAGAGGGTTGAGCATTGAGTCGTATTGATAGTCGGCTGGAACTATTGGCACAGCAGGGGCGTAAGGCGTTGATTCCCTATATTGTCGCGGGAGATCCACTGACGGAAGTCACTGTGCCCACCATGCATGCAATGGTGCATGCAGGAGCTGATATTATCGAATTGGGAGTGCCTTTTTCCGATCCTATGGCTGAAGGGCCAGTCATTCAGTTGGCCCATGAAAGAGCATTGGCGCACAAAGTGAGTCTTCGCTCAGTGTTAGCGATGGTGAAGGAGTTTCGTCTGCAGGATCAGGAAACCCCCGTTGTATTGATGGGCTATGCAAATCCGGTGGAAGTAATGGGCTATCAACCATTCGCGCAACAAGCCAGTGATGCTGGTGTGGACGGCGTGTTGATCGTTGATTTGCCACCGGAAGAAGGCAGTGAGTTAAATGCCAAGTTGCAACAGGTCGGTATCCATATGATTTTCCTGATTGCTCCCACTACAACGGTTGATAGAGCACGTTCAATCTGCGACGTGGCCAGTGGCTATTTATATTATGTCTCCTTAAAAGGGGTTACTGGTGCGGGGCATTTGGATGTTTCTTCTGTTCAGGATAAGCTTGCGGACATAAGAGGGTTAACTGAATTACCCATTTGCGTGGGATTTGGTATCCGCGATGCAATGTCGGCGAAACGTATAGCCAGTCTTGCTGACGGAGCGGTTGTGGGAAGCGTTTTGGTTGACAAGATGGCGCAGTTAGTTAAATCCGGTAGTATGAGCCATGATGAAATTGCATCGCATGTGGCAGCGATAATTGCTGATATGCGTCAGGCGATGGACAGACCTTAGATGGATAGACCTTAGATGGATAGACCTTAGAAGGATAGGTCTTAGTAGGGATCTGACAGAATACAAAATGGACCAACAATAATAAGAGACTCTGAAGTTCTATTGGCAGAGTAGCACTCATGGGTGCATGTCATGCCGGTACACTTCAGAAAAAAAGCAAGGCGGAATTTTTAGAATGAGCTGGATAGATAAAATACTACCCTCTATTGGGCGGGAGAGAACAGATAAAGATCACCGTGCCAATGTGCCTGAAGGATTATGGAAAAAATGTGTTAAATGTGAGGCGGTGTTATACCGTCCTGATTTGGAACGTAATCTTGAGGTGTGTCCCAAGTGTGGGCACCATATGCGTATTGGCGCCAGGCGTAGATTGGACATTTTCCTTGATCCGGACAATCGTCATGAAATTGGGGCTGATATAGAGCCGGTTGATCGACTCAAATTTAAAGATTTGAAGAAATACAAAGATCGTCTGTCTGCTGCTCAGAAATCAACGGGTGAAAAAGATGCCTTGGTGGCAATGGAAGGGCAGTTGATTGGTATGAACGTTATAGCGGTGGCCTTTGAGTTTGCGTTCCACGGTGGGTCAATGGGGTATGCCGTGGGAGAGAAATTTACGCGAGCAGCCAATGTTGCCCTGGAGAAGAAAATTCCCTTTATCTGCTTTTCCGCCTCTGGTGGTGCTCGCATGCAGGAGGCTTTGATTTCACTGATGCAAATGGCAAAAACCAGCGCGGTGGTTGAGCGCTTGAAATTGGCAGGTATTCCCTATATGTCAGTGATGACGGATCCAGTATACGGTGGTGTTTCAGCCAGTTTGGCACTGCTGGGTGACTTGAATGTTGCTGAGCCGGAAGCGCGCGTCGGTTTTGCTGGCCCTAATATCATTGAACAGACCATTCGCCAAAAATTGCCAGCTGGATTTCAGCGCAGTGAATTTCTGTTGGAGCATGGCGCGATAGATATGATTATTTCTCGCTCTGATATGCGTGAAACCTTGGCGAGTATTCTAGCTAAGTTAACGCATTGTGAGTTAGATTCGGGACAAAAACTGGAATTGGATGCTCAGCAGGAAATGGAGCAGGATCAAGAACAGGAAAAAGATCAAGAGCAGGAACAAGTGGCGAACTCCTGATGCGGTTTCACTCACTGGATGAATGGCTCCTGTGGCTTGAATCCTACCATCCAACTGCAATAGACCTTGGATTGCAACGTGTGGGGGATGTTGCTGGACGGATGGGATTGTTAAAACCAGCGTTACAGGTGGTTACGGTTGCCGGCACAAATGGCAAGGGGTCGGTGGTTGCCGTGCTCGAATCGATTCTACTGGCAGCTGGTTTGCGAGTTGGCAGTTACACTTCACCTCATCTCGTACGTTACAACGAACGAGTCAAAATAAATGGCACGCCAGTATCAGACGGTAGCTTGTGTGCAGCGATGGATCGTGTTGATACCGCTTTGGACGGGCAGACCTTAACGTATTTTGAGTTTGGCACTCTAGCGGCATTGTCATTGTTTGAGGATAATGAGCTGGATGTGGCTCTCCTTGAGGTGGGTTTGGGGGGGCGTCTTGATGCAGTTAATATTGTTGACCCTGATATAGCTGTCATAACGCAGATTGATATTGATCATGTAGAATGGTTGGGTTCTGACCGGGAGTCAATCGCGTTGGAAAAGGCAGGCATTCTGCGAAAAGGCATCCCAGTGATTTGTGCGGAGGATGAGCCTCCTCTAGCATTACAAAAGCGTATAGGCGAGCTGGATTGTGCGTGTTACCTGCATGGGCGTGATTTTGGTTTTCAGTCAAAGCCGAATCCTACCGGCGATAGGTCGTTATGGTATGGTGTGGATTGGGACGACATTGAGCAGCGTATAGAAGTCCAGTTGAAAAACACAATGCCACGAAGCACATTGCCAGCTCCAAGCATAGCAGCGGCTGCAGAGGCTGCTTTGTTATTACATGTTGGTATATCGGAACAATCTATAAGGCAAGGCATATCTAATACCTATTTACCGGGCCGACTGCAACAACTGCGCTATGCTGGAATGGATATCGTGATGGATGTGGCGCACAATGTGGCCGGAGCCCAATACCTCGCAACTTATTTGCGCAACAACCAGGTCAAGGGGAGAACCATCGCCATTTTTGCGGTTATGTCGGATAAAGAGTTTGTCGGCATTGTTAAGGCAATAGAGCCGGAGCTTGATGTCTGGTTGCTACCTGGTCTATCAAATGAGCGAGCAGTATCGCCTCAGTTGTTGCTTGATAAAATTGAGCAGAAATCGGGCATGGAATCTCAAACTTGTGTAAATATAGAACAGGCGTTTGAGCGTGCGGGACCAATCTATCAGCAAGGCGACCGGGTTGTAGTATTTGGTTCTTTTTATACGGTGGCGGCAGCGCTGGCCTTACAAGAGAAAACAATTGTTCAGTAAGTTGTTTAATGCTGTTGGAAGTATTTGGACAGGGTCTTGAAAAAAAAGATGGGACAGTGTTTTATTTCCACGGCCCTAAGTTCTGGGAATTAAAGACGGGTGAATGTGCAGATTAAACATCGACTAGTGGGTGCCTTGGTGCTGGTGGCAGCAGCCATTATTTTGTGGCCAATGTTGTTTGAAGATCCACAAAATCTGTCATTGAGCAGGCAAAGTCAAATACCATCCCCACCGCCCTTTGAAAAATTTCGAGTACTGAGGCATCAAAGTGATGCCATGGGTGAGCGGACTGAAAAAACGCCAGAATCTGGCAGGTCACAGCTTTCCAAACAATCAATGCCGACCAAATCTGATAGTAAAAACGGTAAGAAATCCGTTGTTTGGCCAGAAAATGAAGATTCCACTCCTCGCCTGGATGGCACAGGATTGCCCGTTGCATGGGTCATTCAAGTGGCTAGTTTTGCCAAACAGGAAAATGCTGAGAAACTCAAGAGACGACTACGTGCACAGAAATTTCAGGCATACACTCGGCAGGTTAGTACGTCACAGGGTAAAGCGGTGCGAGTGTTTGTTGGGCCTAAGCTCAATAAGAACCGTGCCGAGCAAGTCAAACAGCGTCTTGACAAGGCGTTTAAGCTAAACACCATGATTGTACGTTTTGAATCATGAAACTGAATAGAGTCGGCGTCTCTGTCCGTGTGTCCCTATCTATTTGTCTCTATCCATTTGTCTCTATCCATTTGTCTCTAATCCCCGACAGGCTCCTAGGCAATGCAAAGAAGGTAACGGTTTATGAATATGATTGACTGGGGTATTGTTTCAATTATAACGCTCTCCTGTCTAATTAGTATAAAGCGTGGATTTGTAAAAGAGGCAATTTCCCTCGCTATTTGGGTGATTGCCTTTGTCGTCAGTATGCTGTTCCATGAGAGCTTTGCTTTTTTGCTAATCGACTACATACCCGAGCCTTCAATAAGGCGTTTGATTGCGATGGGGCTATTGTTTATGGCCACACTGCTTGTTGGATCGTTGGTAAATTATCTGATCGCACAGCTTGTGAAAATGACAGGCTTAACGGGTACTGACCGGCTTTTGGGTGTGATATTTGGTTTTTTTCGCGGTGTTATTCTGATTGTTGTTTTGCTGATATTTGTGCCAGCCTTCGCACCTGTCGAAGTAATGGACTTGTGGCTGGAATCAGAACTAGTGCCTCAGTTTCAAATGCTTGAAGGTTGGTCTCGTGAAACTGGGCAAGTGTTGTTAGAGTTTTTGCTTGATTTTTCAAAGTCGTGATTATCCAGAAAATGCTATTTCCCTCTTCCTATGGAGAGTGTCGTAAAAGGCTAACTAACGCCTTTCTCCTGCTGGCGGGAGCTAGGATTGTATGCACCTATCAAAGATGTAAATGGGGTCGATAACATGTGTGGCATAGCTGGTATTGTTGCCAAATCAAACGTAAACCAGGATTTATATGATGCGCTGACCGTTTTGCAGCATCGTGGGCAGGATGCTGCAGGTATCGTAATGTGCCATAGAGGCAAATTTAATCAACGCAAGGGCAATGGTCTGGTGCGTGACGTATTTCGTGGTCGCCACATGCAACGGCTAATGGGCAATATGGGGGTGGCACATGTGCGTTATCCGACAGCGGGCAGTTCCAGCCCTGCACTGGCGCAGCCCTTTTATGTTAACTCACCCTACGGAATCAGCTTGGCGCATAACGGAAACCTGACTAACGCTGAGGAGTTGAATCGAGAGTTGTTTCAGTCGGATCTGCGACATGTGAATACCGATTCGGATTCTGAGGTCATGCTCAATGTGTTTGCCCACGAACTTCAGAAGCTTGGCAAGTTGGTGCCTAGCGAAAAAGATGTTTTTCAGGCGGTAAAAAGTGTTTATCGGCGTTGTCGAGGTGCTTACGCTGTCGTAGCCATGATTGCCAATTACGGGTTAGTGGCATTCCGGGATCCTTATGGTATTCGTCCCGTTGTGTTTGGGCAGCGAGAGGGTGCATTGGGTACAGAGTTTATGGTGGCTTCTGAGAGTGTTGCTTTGGATGTGCTGGGTTTTAAAGAGATGCGCGATATTGCCCCGGGAGAAGCGATCTATATTGAACAAAACGGAAGGTTCTACAGCGAGCAGTGCGTATCGGAAGCGGAAACGGTGCCTTGTATATTTGAGCATGTGTATTTTGCCCGCCCGGATTCCATCATGGACAGTGTGTCAGTTTATAAAACGCGCTTACGGATGGGTGAAAAATTGGCCGAAAAAATTCTGCGCGAACGTCCGAATCATGATATCGATGTGGTGATTCCGATTCCTGATACGAGTCGAGTTTCAGGCCAGGCGATGGCCTATCAATTAGGCGTGAAATTTCGAGAAGGACTGGTGAAAAACCGCTACATTGGGCGGACATTTATTATGCCGGGACAGAGTCTGCGTAAGAAATCGGTGCGCCAGAAACTCAATGTGATTTCTTTGGAATTTAAAGGGAAAAATGTCCTGCTGGTGGATGACTCCATTGTCCGAGGCACGACATGCAAACAAATTATCGATATGGCCAGAGAGGCTGGTGCAAATAAAGTGTATTTTGCGTCTGCGGCTCCGGCAGTTCGTTATCCGAATGTATACGGTATTGACATGCCGTCTGCCAATGAGTTGATTGCACACGATAGAACGGAAGAGGAAGTGCGGAAGCAAATTGGCGCTGACTGGTTGATATACCAGGACCTGGATGATCTGATTGATTGCTCCAAGGAGGGAAATTCATCCATCAAACGTTTTGAATGTTCTGTGTTTGATGGCGATTATGTGACCGGTGATATTGATCAAGCCTATCTCGACAAGATTGATGCGCAGCGTAATGATGAAAGCAAAAAGGTCCAGGAGAATCATTATGAAACTGCTGACGGCGCCTTTATTGATTTACATAACGATGTATAAACGATGGCTTTCCAATTGTGCGGTTGATCTCAACTGGCGGATTGTCGATGACCAGGACCATACCGTAAGAACCCTTGCTTGAACTGCTATAGAGGTTTACTACCCTCCATGAATGACCGGGATGAACGTTTAAAAATATTGGCGGACGCACAACTTGATACCCAAGCGGTTCGAGCTGGCCAGATTCGTAGTCAGGAAGGTGAGCATTGTGAAGCGATGTTCCTCACCTCCAGCTATGTCTTTGATAGTGCGCGTTCGGCAGCGGAACGGTTTTCAGGTGAAGAACCGGGCAATGTATATTCCCGCTATACCAATCCCACTGTACGCACCTTTGAGCAACGGATTGCCGCGATGGAGGGAGGAGAGCAGGCTGTAGCGACATCCTCAGGTATGGCTGCCATATTGAGCACCTGTATTGCATTGTTAAAAAGCGGAGATCATATCGTTTGTTCTCGCAGTGTTTTTGGTACTACGACTGTTTTATTGAATAAATTTCTCAGTAAGTTCGGCGTACAAACCACGTTTGTGGCTGCAACGGACTATGTTGCATGGCAGGCCGCCTTGCAGGACAATACTCGATTATTGTTACTGGAGACACCCTCCAATCCACTCAGTGAAATTATTGATATAAAAAAAATGGCAGCTATGGCGCATGAGGCTGACTGTCTTTTAGTTGTCGATAACTGTTTTTGTACCCCGGTCTTACAGCAACCACTGGCTTTGGGTGCGGATATTGTTGTGCATTCGGCAACCAAATATCTCGATGGTCAGGGACGTTGCGTTGGCGGTGTTGTCATCGGTCAACAAGTGCATATGGAAGAAGTGCTCAGTTTTATGCGATCGGCGGGACCCACCATGAGTCCTTTCAATGCCTGGATTTTTCTCAAAGGGCTGGAAACGCTGCGTTTGCGTATGGAGGCGCATAGTCAGCAGGCACAGCACCTGGCCGAATGGCTGGTGCCTCAGGTCGGTATTGAAAAGGTCTATTATGCCGGATTGCCTTCACATCCTGATCACCAACTGGCAGCGCGACAGCAAAAAGCCTTCGGCGGTGTGTTGTCATTTGAAGTAAAAGGCGATAAAGCGGCGGCCTGGCGCTTTATTGATGCGACACGTCTGGTTTCCATCACGGCAAATCTGGGGGATGCGAAAACCACCATTATTCATCCGGCGACCACCACCCACAGTCGCCTGACTGAAGATGAACGCCTGCAATCGGGTATTACCGATAATCTGATTCGGGTCGCTGTGGGTTTGGAAGATATTGCCGATCTGAAGGCAGATATGGAACGGGGTCTTAATGCCCTTTAATTTGAAGTAGATTTTTTGCTAAACCCGGCACAAGCCGGGTTTTTTGTGCGCGGCATTTCTATGCCAACTGCTACACTGTAAGACCGGATGGCTGAAAAACTGGGTGCAGCGATAGTATGGAAAAGCAGGTCAAACGAATTGTCAAAGAAGTTGGTAAGGTGTTGTTGGGTAAAGATCAGCAGATCAAGTTGGCCTTATGTTGTTTGTTCGCCAAAGGCCATCTGTTGATTGAAGACCTGCCGGGTATGGGCAAGACCACTTTGTCACAGGCGTTGGCAGCGGTGTTTGGATTGGATTTTAACCGCGTACAGTTTACCAGTGATTTACTGCCATCGGATATTTTAGGCGTGTCGGTGTTTGATAAATCAAGTAGTCAATTTCAGTTTCACAAAGGACCTATCTTTACGCAAATTTTATTGGCGGATGAAATTAACCGTACGACACCGAAAACACAGAGTGCATTGCTAGAGGCGATGGCAGAAGCTCAGGTCACGGTTGAAGGAGAAACACGCGCATTACCAACTCCGTTTTTCGTCATTGCCACACAAAATCCGGTAACGCAATCTGGTACATTTCCGCTGCCTGAATCTCAGCTGGATCGCTTCCTGATGCGTATTGAGTTGGGATATCCCGATCCGCAGGCGGAGATGGATCTTTATCGAGGTGGAGACAGCAGGGAGCTGTTACACAAGCTGAAGAGCTGTCTGGATACGAAGCAATTACAACAGATTCAACAAGCGGTCGATAAGATAAAGGCTACTGACAAGCTGTTGGATTATCTGCAACGGCTGGTTCTTTATACGCGCACAGCCGTTGAATTTGACTACGGTTTGTCTCCGCGAGGCGCACTGGCTTTGCTGCGAAGCGCAAAAACCTGGGCGTTGATTGATGGTCGCAGCTATGTGATTCCTGAAGATGTTCAGGCTGTATTGCCTTCAGTTGTTGGTCATCGCTTGGCTGCAGCCGCAGATTTTGGCGGCGATGGTGGTGCGCTGGTGACAAAAATATTGTCGTCGGTAGATGTTGTCGATTAAGACAGCCCTAAGTAAACTGGACTCGCAGGCGCTTTAAGGTGAAACGCTTTATAAAACAGCGATACCGTCAATGGCTGGATCAACGTATTCCCGCCTCGCGCGAAGTGACCCTGGATCAGCGTCGCATATTTATTTTTCCTTCCCGTTATGGCTGGTTTTACACAGTTGTATTGCTCAGTGTTTTACTGGCAGCCATCAATTATGAAAATAATCTGGCGTTTGCTTTAGCATTTTTATTGGTCAGTCTATTTGTTGTGGCCATTTTGCATACCTATAGCAATTTGTCTGGCCTGACGATCAGGGCGGGTCGGACCAAGGCGGCTTTTGCAGGTGAGGATGCTGAGTTTGATGTGATACTGCGTCGTCAGGGTAAGCGAGAATACCACGGTGTTCATCTTTGCTGGCCGAATTCGGCAGAAGTCGTGGAAGATGTCTGTCGGGTTTACGAGCGCAAAACCAAGTTGTTTCTTACGACAAAAAAACGTGGATGGATGCGAGCGGAACGACTACTGCTGGAAAGTCATTACCCCTTAGGTATTCTACGTGCATGGAGCTGGATTGATCTGGATATGACTTGCCTGGTTTATCCAAAGCCCATTTTTGCAGGCCGGTTGCCTCATGCGTTATCGCGGCGCAACGAAGGCGTCATGGCCGAACAGCTAGGTGCTGAGGATTTTTACGGATTTCGTGATTATGTTGCCGGTGATCCTCTAAAACACGTTTCCTGGAAAAGTATGGCAAAGGGGCAGGCGCTGTTGACTAAACAATTTGCTGCCAATGTGGATCGGAGAGTCTGGCTGGACTGGTATTGTTTTAGCGGTGACGATGAAGAAACGCGATTATCGAAACTGTGTTATTGGACACTGGAGTTATCCAAGGGGCAGGATGAATACGGATTGCGTCTACCGGAGTTTGAGATTAAGCCGGACACTGGAGAGGTGCACCGGGACGCCATTTTGCGAGCGCTGGCACTATTTGGCAATGAACCATTACAGGGAGCAAACGGTGTCAAAGTGAATCAGGTGCGACAAGCATGAGCCTGGCCTTTCAAATTCCGCGCCATTGCCTAATCTGGTTGTTTATTGCACAGGCTTTAGTGATTGCCCCGCATCTGGAACGTTTGCCTGTCTGGGTCGTCGTGACATGGGTTATCAGCGTTATGTGGCGTTTTTTTATCTACCGCGGACGTTGGTTTTACCCTGGTAGATTAGTGAAATTTACATTAGTACTGATGAGTGTGGCGGGTATTATCAATACCTATGGCAATATCATTGGTTTGGAGCCTGCGGTGGCCATGTTGATTACCGCTTATTTATTGAAGTTGCTGGAGATGCGCAATCGCCGCGACATTCTTCTGGTCATATTTCTCAGCTATTTCGTCACTGTGACAGCGCTGTTGTTTAATCAAGGCATTCCCGCCGCTATGTATATGGTGCTGTCGGTGGTTGTGATCAGTGCTGCGCTTATTGCGTTGAATCAGTCAGCCGAGTTGGGGGATTTATATCAACCTCTTCGTTTGTCAGCCACAATGGTTGCGCAGTCTTTGCCATTGATGTTGATGATGTTTCTGGTGTTTCCACGTTTGGAGCCCTTCTGGTCAGTTCCCTTGCCCTCTCATCAAGCAAAAACCGGCATGGGTGATACGATGTCTCCAGGTTTGGTGACGGAGCTGGCAAAGTCAGATGCACTGGCGTTCAGGGTGAGTTTTAAAGGGCAGATGCCGCCTCAACCGGAGCTGTATTGGCGTGGGCTCGTCTTGTCGCAGTTTGATGGACGCACATGGACGCCGTACGGTAATGATCGATTTGATAGCCCCCCGGTTAATTATCAGGCTCAGGCTGCAACCCCGTATCGTTATAGCGTGATAATGGAGCCCACTCAACAACCCTGGTTATTTACCTTGCCCGTGGCTCAAGGTCCTAATGGCGACGTTAATTATGACCAGGAATACACGCTGGGTACGCCGTCGCCGATAAAGCAGCGTATGCAATTTGAGTTTGAATCCTATTTGGGTGCTGTGCGCGAACCTGTGTTATATGAAAGGCGGCGTCAACGGGAACTACGGTTGCCTGCTGGATTTAATCCACAAGCAAGACGGCTGGCTCGCCAATGGCGTCGTGAGGCGGCCAGCGATGTTGATGTGGTGCAGGCAGCGCTTCAGCATTTTCGTGAAAAGCCGTTTTTTTATACGTTACAACCACCGGGTTTAGGATTGCATAGCGTTGATGAGTTTCTTTTTTCAACTCGACGTGGTTTTTGCGAGCACTATGCCAGCAGTTTTACTTTTCTAATGCGCGCGGCAGGTGTGCCCGCGCGCGTTGTCGTCGGTTATCAGGGAGGATCGAAAAACGACTATCAGGATTATGTAGTAGTACGACAGATGGATGCGCATGCCTGGGCAGAAGTGTGGTTTGACGAGCATGGCTGGGTCAGAGTAGATCCAACGGCGGCTGTCGCACCTGAGCGTATTGAATTGGGCAGTGAGGAATCACTTTCGAAACAGGATAGTTTTTTATCTGAAGCGCCGTTGTCACCGCTTCATCTTCGAGATATTGAATGGATTAGAGCACTGCAACAACGTTATGACCAAGTGAATTTTGCCTGGAATCGTTGGGTGTTGAATTATGATGCGCAACTGCAGTTCAAAGTGTTGACCGAGTTGCTAGGCGAGGTTTCTCCACAGCGTATGGTGTTTGCAGTACTGTTGGGTGGTGTCATTGCCATTGGCGTTGTTGCCATTCAGTTGTTGGTCCGACAGCCGCTAAAACATACCGATCCAGTGGTGAAGGCATACAGCCGTTTCTGTCGTAAATTTACTAAACTCGGTGTTATTCGCCAGCCTGGTGAAGCACCGCGTAGTTTTGCACTTCGTGCGGGAGAAAAACGCCCGGATTTACGTGGTGAAATTCAGGTAATTACCGGCTTGTATGAGCAAATGCAGTACGTAGATAATAGTTTTGATAAAAGTAAATTTCGGAAATTGAAGAAATTGATTAATGCAATGACGATTTCCAAAGTGCGACTGTACAGGCAAAAAAAATAACGGCGAGAAAATGGTTGACGTTGGGTGGGAGCTTGGCAGGATGGAGGTTTAGGGCCTCGGAAATAATAAATTTTCCAATTAGGCGCAGAGTCATGCTTTCTCACCGAGGCGTTCAAATGGGAGCATATTGGAATATGTAAGCATTTGAACAACGAAGGTGAGGGAGCAGGGAGCAAGCGTAATTGGAAAATTTATTTTTTCCGCGGCCC
>PIVM01000181.1 GCA_003353945.1 Gammaproteobacteria bacterium | reverse complement strand
GTCGTCGGCGCTGAATCAGCCGTCAAAACGGTAAACTCACTATCCATTAAGGCGGCCAGTGACAGGTTCACCGGGGGGTGTTCTTCACCCGTACCCGTAGGATCTTCAAGCCGTTCGGCATCCTTGTATTGCTGCTTTATCGCGTTCCAACGGTTAACATACACCCGGTACTGCAACGCACTCATCAGCACGGTGTGTTCCAGATCGTAAAGGCCTTCCGCAGGAAAATGCCCTTCCAATGCGCCCGTTTCCGGGTTGTATTCGGCCCAGTATTGCGTACCGTCATCGTCTTCTACTACACCGCGTGAATAGACATAGCCTTTCACAACAGCATCAGCATGGACTGTATTGATTAGCATGACTAAAACCAATACGGTAACTTTAATAACGGTATGCATCATTTTTTTACAACTGTTGGTTAAATACATGGCTTATTGCGCTCCATCGTCTGATGGAGTGGTTGTTAAGGCGCTACGCAGTTGTACCACCAGATAATCAAGATCGATATCGCCGTTAGCATAGGCCTGCATAGTTTCAAATGCCTGATCTGGCATAGGCGCATAACCTATATAATCGAGACGGCTGTATTCCGCACGAAGTGATTTAACCCGATGGTTTTCTACCACACCCACACCGACAGGTACGATAATATCTGTCTCTGGATCAAGCCCTAATAATAAAATAGAGGCGCCATCATCCCAGACATAGTCGTCAATAAGATCCAGTTTGGGCAGCGCAAAATCAATACCGATATCACCATTAATCTCAACGCCCATCGGATGAACACTAAACAGCCAATACGGCATAAACATTTGATCATAGTGGTGAGGGAAAGCCCCTAATGGCGTAAATAATGCCATGGCAAAACCTTGCTTGTTACCGCCAGGGAAAAAAACATCGGTATGGGTTAAATCCAGCAGAAGATCGCCACGAGCCAGATTAACCTCGGTGCCACCCGCTAACTGGCTAAATGCATCTTCCTTATTCAAGGCGGCCAAGGTCTGGGTGCTGAGGCTGGTTTTTTCACCTTTATTGATGAATATTTTCTTCTGCAAGGTGCCAAAGCGGGTATTTTTCATGCCTGCATTGACTTGCAGGGTATAACGCCCATCCGGCAAGGTATCACCGGCTTTATCACCATAACCAAAGCCAAACACACCCGATGCATCGGTTGTTGCCAGGCGATTTAATTCTACAATTTCAACGCCGACACCCGGCACTGGCTGACCAAACTGATCAAAGATGGAGCCGTCAACAAAGGTGGGTAATTCGCGTGTATGGAAACGGCTGCGTGAATATTCTTCACCGTCGTAGCTAACGATAATCTGTATCTGTGAGTCGTAGGCAAACTCGCGTTCCGGATAGAAGGCAATCACTCTGCCACCCGGTAGCACCGACAAGCCGCCATTAACCCGTTCATCATCGATATCAACTCTGACTAACTGATAACCTTTCGCCTGGAAGCCTTCTGTACCTGCGGGGTCATTATTGACATAACTAAAACCATGTGCCGTTTCTGTTACTTCAATGCTGAGTTTGCTCAGGTCGATAGACTTATTAAAGTAGGCTGTAATCGGGCTGTTGGTTTCTATATATTGTTCGCCATTGGCAGGCTCAACGTTGTCCAATTGCAACGACACATCCGCCACATTTTCCACCTTGAAGCTACGAGTCGTTTTGGTCAGTAGCTGGGCACCGTCCAGCAATTCGATTTCCAGGGTGTATTCACCGGCTTCCAGCGTCGTATTCAGATAGCCGCTTATCAGCCCTTCGCCGATACTCAGCTCAGTCTCAACAAACGTTGTACTGGCATTGCTTGTTCCGGCATTAATAATGCGGCCTTGCGCTGTGTAGCCATCCACTATGCCCTCTATACGTGCAGCCACCTGCAAATTAATGGGCACACCAAAATTCAGCAGTGTGACATTTTCTGGCGGCAACAGCATGCCTAATGAGACGCTGCTATCGAGCTTCAGGTTATATTCACGGTTGGTGGTATTGCCGCTGTAATCCCCGGCTTGCAGGTTAACGCTTTGCGTCTGGCCGATACTTAAACCAACGGCCACACTGAAGGTATAGGTATTGGGGTCTGCTGTGGGTTCCAGATCGATATTCTGGCCATTCGCGGTAAAGCTGGCCAACTGGGTATCACTGACAATACCGGTAAGAGTATAGGGTTGTTCGTTAACAATATTTTCTACCGACACGGGTAGAATGGCATTATCCAGGGTAATGACTGGCGCTTCGTTATCAAAATAATAGCTTGCTGATACGCTAGACTGCTGCCCTAGCCCATCGGTAATCACTGCATTCACTTGCCATTCACTTTGACCTTGCGGGAAGCTAAGCAACTCACTATGGGTACCATATTGGCTATTGACCAACGCAACCGGATTGCCGTTAACGGTCAGCTGGGCATCGCCTGCATGGCTCATGTAATCCAGACTCAGATAGAAGCTGCTATCGCTGAGGTAACTATTGTCTGCCGGACTTAGCAGGGTAAGTTCCGGTTGCGGTATTGCTTCTTGTTCTGTTTGGTAGATGACTAACACGGTTTTCTTGATTTGTTCGTCAGTATACAACTCGTAATCAAAACTGGCGGTGATGCTAATCAGGTTGCTGCCTTCGTTAAGGCTTACATCGGCCAGGGTATAATCAAATACGGTTACGTCGGCGGTAGCCGTCAGCGCCACATTGATGCCATTAATATCAAGAACAATATTATTCGTTGGCTGCGTACTGATCACTTGCCCTGAAACACGTATCGTGGGTTCTTGTACCACTGAACCAAACGAAGGTTGAGAGACGCTAAGACTGGCATTAGCGCTTAAATTGATGCGCTCGACTGTGACTGTTTGCGTTGCCGTATTGCCACGTGCATCCGTTGCAATAATATTTATGATGTTATCACCCATTTCCAAGGGTATTTGTATATTCCAGTCAGTGGCTGTGCTGCTTATAGCAAAGTCGGTATTAGCAAAACGATCATTGTTGGCAATAAACTGAGCCATAGCGCTGTTATCGAAAATAGTCCCCAGCAGTGTTACGCTACTTTCCGCCGTTGATGCGTCATGTGCCGCTATGGTAATAACCGGCGCATCAAAATCCGGAATATCGTTTGCATCAACCAGGCTTGAACCGGCTGCGGTTTCTTCTTCATTACTGAAACCATCGCCATCGATATCATCATCACATAGATCGCCTAAGCCATCGTTATCCAAATTTGCCTGGTCATTATTTGTGATGAGTGGGCAGTTATCCGTGCTATCTGCAACCGTGTCATTATCATCATCGCTATCACAGGCATTACCCTGGGTATCACCGTCAGTGTTCAGCTGATCCGTATTTTCAATTAAGGGGCAGTTGTCTGTGCTATCTGCAACGGTATCGTTATCGTCATCGCTATCACAGGCATTACCTTGATCATCACCGTCGGTATTCAGCTGATCCGTATTTTCAACTAAGGGGCAGTTGTCGGTGGCATCTGCAACGCTGTCATTATCGTCATCGCTGTCACAGACATTACCCTGTGTATCACCGTCGGTATCCAGCTGATCCGTGTTTTCAATCAATAGACAGTTATCTGTGGCATCCGCAACGGTATCGTTATCGTCATCGCTATCACAGGCATTACCTTGATCATCACCATCGGTATTCAGCTGATCCGTGTTTTCAATTAAGGGGCAATTGTCGGTATCATCTACAAGACTATCGTTATCGTCATCGCTGTCACAGACATTACCCTGTGTATCACCATCGGTATCCAGCTGATCGTTATTACTGATTAATGGGCAGTTATCCGTGGAATCTGCAACCGTGTCATTATCATCATCACTGTCACAGACATTACCTTGTGTATCACCGTCGGTATTCAGCTGATCCGTATTTTCAACTAAGGGGCAGTTGTCGGTGGCATCTGCAACGCTGTCATTATCGTCATCGCTGTCCATGGCATCACAGATCAGGTCGCCATCGAAATCCAGCGGAATAGAGTCGGTGTCGAAGGCATCCGATAGGCAGCTGTCTTCCACTACGTTGAGATAGCCATCGTTATCGCTATCGGCCTGGGCGATACTTAAAGTAAGCGACTGTTCAATAGTGGCGCCATCATCACTAACCTGCACGGTGAAGCTATAGTTGCCAGCCTGGCCCAACGCAGGCACCCATGTTAGTTGGTTGGCTGTTATTTGCATGCCGCTTGGCGCTTGTTGCAGCTGGTAGCTTAAAATCTCACCATCGGCGTCTGTTGCCTCTACCGTATATTGCCAGGTTTCCAGTTCTTCGCCACTTGTTGGTGCTTGGCTGGTGATAACCGGCTGCCGGTTGGTATTGGCTACGTTGATGCTAAAGTTATGCTCGATCGTCGCTTCGCCATCTGATACCTGAATGCTAACGGCATGGCTGCCTGCCTGTTCATAGCCGGGTGTCCAGCTTAGAGTATTGCCACTTAACGTGGCGCCTGCCGGTGCTGTGACCAGGCTATAACTTAGGGCTGTGCCATCAGCATCGGTGGCAACTATAAGATAACTATAGGCCTGATTTTCTGCTGCGGTTTCGTCCGGCACGCTGCCGATGACCGGCTCACGGTTGGTATTGGCAACAGCGATGTTAAAATTTTGCTCGATCGTCGCTTCGCCATCTGACACCTGAATGCTCACGGCATGATCGCCGGCCTGTTCATAGCCAGGTGTCCAGATCAGGCTGTTGCCGTTGAGCACGGCACCTGCCGGAGCTGCTACCAGGCTATAGCTTAGGGCTGTACCATCGGCATCGGTGGCTTCGATAAGATAGCTATAAGTTTGATTTTCTGCTGCGGTTTCAGCCGGCACGCTGCCGATGACCGGCTCGCGGTTGGTATTGGCAACAGTGATGTTAAAATTTTGCTCGATCGTCGCTTCACCGTCGCTCACTTGAATGCTAACGGCATGACTGCCGGCCTGTTCATAGCCGGGTGTCCAGCTTAGAGTATTGCCACTTAACGTGGCGCCTGCCGGTGCTGTGACCAGGCTATAACTTAGGGCTGTACCATCGGCATCGGTGGCTTCGATAAGATAACTATAGGCCTGATTCTCTGCCGCTGTTTCGTCCGGCACGCTGCCGATGATCGGCTCGCGGTTGGTATTGGCTACGTTGATGCTAAAGCTTTGCTCGATCGTCGCTTCGCCATCTGACACTTGAATGCTCACGGCATGACTGCCTGCCTGTTCATAGCCGGGTGTCCAGACCAGGCTATTGCCGATTAGCACGGCACCCGCCGGTGCTACGGCCAGGCTATAGCTTAGAGTTGTACCATCGGCATCGGTAGCTTCGATAAGATAGATATAAGTCTGATTTTCCGCTGCTGCTCCGACCGGCACGCTGCTGATAACCGGCTCGCGGTTGGTATTGGCAACAGTGACGCTAAAGCTTTGTTCGATACTCAGATCACCATCGCTGACGATAAAGGTAAAGTCATGGCTACCCGCCTGTTCATAAGTTGGTGTCCAGTCTATGTTGCTGCCGTTCAAAGTCGCACCAATAGGTGCTTCTGATAAGGTATAGATTAAGGTATCACCATCGGCATCTTCGGCAACTATCTGATAACTATATTCCAGTGTTTCAGTTGCACTTGTTATTGCCTGGCTGGTAATTATTGGCGCACGATTGGGCCTAGTAAGTACAGTAATTGTGTAGCTTTGCTCGGCAAAACCGGCATAGATATCCTCGGAACGAACCACAACATTGTGATTACCCGCATCCCCTTCTTCAGGCAGCCATTGAATAAGTCCTGTCTCACTATCGATCTGCATGGTTGTCGGCGCAGTGATCAATGAATAGGCCAAGATATCCTGATCATCATCACGAGCCTCCGGTTGATAGGCGTATGGAACAGTTTCCTGAGCCATTATCACAGGTACCGAGTCAAATTCCGGATCATTGTTATAAGGTTCAGCTTCAATCGCGTAAACCCGAAAGGCAGAGGTATAACCCGCAGCAATTTTTATGCCGTCAACCACCAGCGAACTCGACAAGTTCCAGGTCGCAGTCACATGAATATCCTGCCCCCAAGAAGCGATGGCCTTATAGTTTAAGCTGCTACCGATTGAAGCATCAGTCACATACACCAATGGCTGATCGTCGAGGGTCGAAACAATAGCATCATCAAACCCGAGAGTAGGCTCAAACAACTTAAAAGTGATACCGGTTATACGGACGCGTTGGGGTTGGCCAGTAGCGGCATTAAAAAAACGGAACTGAAGATGATCGTCATAGCCAAAATAGGAATCCAGTTGTGGATCATCTGGAACATTGAGAGAAAGAAAATTGTCATACAAATATAAGGCGCCGAGTCCACTGCTATCTTGCTGCACCACAGCTGCATCTGGCTGATCAAAATACGGGTGCATGAGCGGCAAAGACTCATGACGCCGTGTGTACGACGTCACTTTTAACGTCAGATCACCCTCGCTCTGCTCATAAGTATCAAAACTTTCGGTTAATATGCCATGCCGGTGAAGATCAAACTCTTCCGCACCGGCGATAGAAGAAAATGCCAAGAGTGAAACAAGCGATGTAAAAATCGGCAAATATTTTTGCACGAACATCGCTTTACCTAACCTGTTAACAGTGCTATTTAACGACAACAAATTCATACTCCACACTCTGTAAGAAATGTGCGAACACATAAACAGGAAAGCAACAAACAGACTATCAGCCTGCAATCTAACGCCACCACGGATACATGATTGGATAATGCCTTTCTACCCACTAAACACATTGTGATATCTACTTCTTATCTAAGGGCCGCAGAAAAAATAAATTTTCCAATTACGCTTGCTCCCTGCTCCCTCACCTTCGTTGTTCAAATGCTTACATATTCCAATATACCCAAAACGTTGCACGGGGCAGGCTCTGCTCCCATTTGAAC
>PIVM01000492.1 GCA_003353945.1 Gammaproteobacteria bacterium | reverse complement strand
GTAGACAGAAAAATGTGCCAGCACATCGTAGACAGAAAAATGTGCCACGACATCGTAGACAAAATAGTTCTCTGACAATCGAATAGCCACCCTTCATTCTTCTGAACATTTATTCCACTATGGAGGTGTTCATGAAGGATGAAGTAACGCAACGAATGCGTGCTGTTCAGCGATTCCTTGCCGGTGAGAAACCGGAGGCCATTTGTGCCTCAATTGGCCGATCAAGGGCTTGGCTCTACAGATGGGTCAATCGTTACGACGCGAATGACGACAGATGGTGTAACAGTCAGTCAACGCAACCGAATAACGTCGCAAATCGTACGCCGTATGAAATTGAAGAAATCGTCAAGATGGTTCGCCTCAATCTCTACAACCAAGACCTTTTCTGCGGTGCTCAAGCCATTCTGTGGGAACTCGAAGATCTTGGTGTGAACCCCTTGCCGGCACTGCGCACGATCAATCGCATTCTGAACCGCAATGGGTTGACACACCGCAGAACCGGTAAATATGAACCGAAAGGGACGCCTTATCCAAAGCTACCGGCGTTGCTACCGAATCAGACGCATCAGATGGATATGGTTGGGCCGTGTTACCTGACGGGGCCGTTGCGCTTCTACGGACTTAACGTGATTGATGCTGCAACCGCACGATGCGGGCTGCATTCAGCATTATCCAAAGCAGGTCAGGACGTTGTGGACGGAGTGTGGTCCATTTGGTCTCGTCTTGGCATTCCGGATAATCTTCAGATTGACAACGCCATGTCCTTCTTCGGTAGTCCGAAATATCCTCGGGCAACGAGTCAGTTTATTCGCATCTGCTTACGCAATGGCGTTGAACCTTGGTTCATTCCCATGTCGGAACCTTGGCGTAATGGCATGATTGAGCAATTCAATGACCACTATCAACAAAAGTTTCTCTGCAAGGTGTTTATGACCTCAACCGACGAGTTGAGATCAGGGACGCTTGCCTTTGAGCAGCGTCATAACAGTCGATATCGCTACAGCAAACTGGGCGGCAAAACGCCTCTCAAGGCGTTGACTGCGACACAGGTTAAATTGAGGTTCCCTGTTCAGGAAGAAAAACCTCAACAGAGAATGCAAAAACCAGAGACTGGCCGCTACCACTTAGTGCGCCTGATCCGCAGAGATCTCAAACTCAACATTTTCGGCGAACTCTTCTCCGTTCCGCCTGAAGCAAAGCTCGAATACGTGGTGGCCACTATCGATGTCAAAGAACAAAAATTGAAGCTCTTCCTGGACAAAACCCAGGTTGATGAATTTGATTACAAAATGCGCTAGGAACCGTTGAGTCTACGATGTCCTGGCACTAAAAAGTGTCTACGATGTCGTGGCACTCAACACTTAAGTGCAGGATTACTTTACTCTCCGGGAGGGGGTGTATGAGTAAACTCTCTTTTCGCCGTCGAATTATCCAGCCTGTCGCGGGACTCATCATCTGCCTGAGTCTTGTGCCCTCATGTTTGTTTGCGACCGAGGTTCCTCGTGTCGTTCTGCTTGAAACTATGACCTTAAAAGCTGTCCAGCAGCGTACTGAAGGACTTCTGGTCAAAATGGCAGAGCTCGGTTTTGCTCAAGGAGAAGGGGTGCAGATCGAACGGCTCAATGCCGAGAAAAATAGGGATCGGGCCCGCCTGCTGCTACGCAACGCTCTGGCCGCAGGAAAACCGGACTTGGTGCTGACCA
>PIVM01000180.1 GCA_003353945.1 Gammaproteobacteria bacterium | reverse complement strand
GATCAATCATGTTCGAGCCTCCTGCTTGTGGCACTTGGTATGTGCCACAAGCGGAGAGTCTGGCTGTCGATCTGGCACGACGACGGCCAGATTCTACTTTGCTTCCTAGCCAAAGGAAACCCTCGCCTATGATGGTCACCTTCGTTTCACTATGCGAGAAAAAAGCCCTAGCCCGCACACGTCGGGTGTTGGATGCCTTTGCTAATCGTATTGGAGACAACACCTGGCAAACAGTGATTACGCAGGAAGGTTTGCAGGCGGTGAAAAAGTTGCTGCGTAAAACAGCCAGTAAAAATACGGCGGTGAGTTGTTTTTGGATCAGGAGCCGGTCGAGGTCGGAGTTGGTTTGGGTGGTGGGGAATCGGGGGAAGTTTAATGGGGAGGGGCTGGTGCCGGTGAATAGCACAACGAAGGAGTTGGTAATGGACAAAATTGAGCACAATCATCATGAGATTATGGCAAATACCACTGGCCAGCCATTAGATCATCATCTGTTTGCTGTTGCTTATGTGGCTTACTGTTTTGTTAAGCAGCTAACCGGTAATGAAAAGTTAGCTTATGCCAGCTTTGTCGCTGGTTGTTATCACGACTTAGGCAAGTTAGATCCCGAGATTCAAAGCTGGCTTATTAAAACAGTTAAGAAATCGAAGGATGAAGAACTGCTTGATGATGGCGTACATATTGATAATGGCAAGTTCTCCTTTGAAAAGCACCCACGACACAATGAGATATCTCTGATTCTATTCAGCCTGCTAAATGATGTGTCTGACAAATGCTTGAATCGTAAGCAATCTGACTATGTGGAGCATGCCATCTATTGGCATCATGCTAAACCGATAAGAAAGATTAACTACAAAAAACAGGCTGAAATATATAAAAAGACGGACAACTCATTAAAAGGTGAAAAAATTAGCTCTTTTTTAGAGCGGGCACTGAGTCTATTAGGCAATGTAAAAAAAATTGCAGAAAACTATTTTGATGATGCTGCGATAAAGCTACCAAAGTGCAACTGTAACGTGGATGAAGATGACATTGATGAATTAAGGAAACAGGAGTTGCCTGTTTATAAGGATTATTCTGAACACAGTGATGATATGGATGACTATTCGGCTGATGTTAAACAAAATGCCAATAAAAACATTGTCAGGTCAGCGGTTATTACGGCAGACAGAATTGTCTCTTCACTTTCGGTTAGTGAATTAGAGCAGTATCTCAACAGTCAAAGCCTGAATGATCTGGTAACAGAGCGCCTTGATAGTGCGGATAATCTACAAGATTCAATTTCAGCCTGCCTTAAAGGCTTTGAGGTAAAATACCCAAAAAGTCCACGAAATGCAGCGCAATCAAAAGCTGCATTACAGTTGGCAGATGCTGAGCATGTTGCCGTACTAAATGGCCCCGCAGGTTGCGGAAAAACAAAAATCGCGCTTGAGTGGGCATTAAAAACCAATGTTAAAAAAATGATTTGGGTCTGCCCTCGAGTGCAGGTCTGCTTGGGTTTGTTTGAAGATCTGACCCAGCAAGAGTATCTGGCAAACAGTCAGATAGAGATTTATACAGGTGAATACAAAAAGATTAAAGTCGATGGTGTGATAAAGTATGAAGAGACGCCGGAGGAAGATGCCTTTTCGGGTAATATTGTAATAACCACCATTGATCAGGTGCTGAATACAGTCATTACCCATACGCATGTAACCGCCTTGATTGACTTGCTCAATTCTCATGTGGTTTTTGATGAGTTTCATGAGCTGATTACAATGCCAGCATTTAATTTGCTATTTGCAGAGTTGGTTGAGGGTAAAAAACTACAAGGTAGCAGTGCCAATACCCTGTTGGTATCAGCTACACCTAATCGCTTTTTTGTCAATAAAATGCTCAAGATTGATGATGACGATATAATAGGGATAAGTAGTTTTAATCAATCAAAATACCAAATTAAGTTTGAGGTATATGATGATACTGATGGAGCCAAGTCACCGCTGACAAATAGAGTGGACAAAGATAATACATTTGTGATCAGTAATACCGCTATTAATGCGCAGTTAGGATTTATAAGAAATCTTAAAGAAGAAAATGCCATATTGATTCATTCAAAGTTCAAAAAGGCGGATAAACTGGCTTTGTTTGAGAAGGTATTCGAAAATTTTAATGAGAGCGGTACTAAGCAATTTTCTGTATTGCGTAGTGGCCCGATTGTGCAAGCTTCATTGAATATCAGTTGCAATAATATGGTGAGTGAATTTACGCAGGCCGAAAACTGGCTGCAGCGTTTAGGTCGATTGGATCGGTTTGGAAAGAACACTACGGTTAACGAATACACGATTGTGGTTGAAAAAAGTATAGATATCGGTAAGCAGCAAAGTGGTTGTGCCAGGTTCCTTAATCACCAGCATGCATTTTTAAGTGCCAAGGCATGGTATCAATTTTTACTGGATAACGATGTGGATAAGAGTGAGTTTTCCATCAACCAGCTATATCAACAGTATGAAAATTTTTATCGTGATGAAAAATCGTTGAAAGCTATTGCAGAAGACCTAAATAGCGCCCTGAAGAAAAGCGTAAAGCACTTAAATGACCAAGTCGTTGATCCGCTCACTTTTCCAGCCAAGAAAAAGCCAAAAGATACTCTCGTTAAAATAAAAAAACATTCGTTACGTGGTGATAACCGTTTTGTGCAGATGGCGATATGCAACGTAGATGCAGAAGGTGAGTTAACCTATCCAGACGAGTATGCCTACTCTGAAGGTACAGATCATAACCAGGTTGATATAGGGTTGACAGCAGGTGTTGAGCAAATTACAGGTTATGACGATAGCAGCAAAGACTTGTTAAGCCATATGTTCAAAAAACATCACAATATTAAACCGGGATTTAAAAAGCCGCATAAAGATTACTTACTGCTTAATGAGGCTAGAAATCCAGAAACCCCCATCTATTTAAGTTATACCCCAGAAGACCTGACTGCCATTGGCGGCGAAAGTGAAACTCATCCATCGGCAATTTATTATGCAATATCAGATAAGCAACCGATTGGCGCAATATCAATCAATAAACTTAACGATGAAGGAAAGTGACATGGAAAAAGTAACTGGTATTAAGAGCGTAGATTTAAAAATCAAGGCACTTGGGCATGGTGTGGTGAACTGGAATGGGCCAACAACTCTGACCGGTGATGGAGGTAAGACTGTTGATAATCATACTTTGCCTAAGCTGCGTGGTTATACAAATTTGACTGGCAAGGTTAAAGAAGAAACCGGTTACCAATACAAAAAAGAAGCGACTGATATCGATTTTAAGAAAACCCCGCTCTATATCAGTCAAAATTGTATTCGCCATCATTTGTTTAGGGATCAAGCATTTGATCTGCATTTTGCAGGAGAAAAAAATCTTCAAGATGTGCTGGCGTCAATCACTGGCCTTATCCGCGGTTATGTCGTGCCATCCAGTCAGTGCAAACGTACTAGTCCGCTCCTAATGGAAGATTTTGTTGATCAATTGGGTAATGGCAATTTTGAACAATTTGGCCAGGCGGGTGAGCGTGATCGTTCGTCATTTTTCTCAAAAACCACCTTTGGTGATACCGAGTACATCTCTTACGGCTCTATCAGCATTGAGCAGCTGCAATTTATCTCACTCGACAAAAAGTTTGATCGTGCCAGCATGATTATTAAAGAGGGACAAGGTGAAGGTATTGCGCAAGCTGTGCAAGATTTTATTCAGTCACTTAATGCAAAGCTAAAACCCATTGCAACATTTCATGAGAACTATGTGCGCAGGGGAACTATTTTCGAAGAGGGTGAGGTAGGTGTTCTCTTAAATGATGACGCGATAAAAGCTCTGATTGAACATACCTTGGAGATGATTTCTGAGTTGAGCATTCGTCAGGCAAAGAGTTATATGTATGTTGACGAAATAAAAGTAGACTACAACGATGGCGCAAAAATGATGCGCATTAAACGTGATGAGTCAGAAATTTCTGAGCAAACAGAATCTGATTTTGCTGTGTACTATTACAGCAAGTAAGGGTGGTGACATGAAAATAGTAATTGACTATGAGTCATCATGGCGTAACTCATTTTTGTCAGGAGATAATAATGAATCGTTACCAAAAAAAGGCCGAGATTTTGTTGGTTCAATGACTAACTTAAAGAAGGAGGGTAATTTTCTTGCTCGTGAGGTTACTCATAATACAGTAATGGGTCTAATGAATCGGTTGATTGGCGACCAACGTAAGTTATATCAAGCGAGAAGCAGTGATAAATATTTCTTTTCTGACGCTGAATCAAAAATCAGTTTTCAAGATCATCCTGAGTATTCCAATGAGTTGATCTATATCCGTAACATGAAGGGCAGTACTGATCAAAATTCATATACAGGAATGATTAAATCTGATGATCCGATGTTTTCCTCTGACTACTCAAGTGAGTTTTGGGGTGTTTTAATATTAGGGTTTGATGAGTTATGTCGATTTCTTGTCGATGTTGATTATTTAATAGAGGTAGATATTGAAAATGACCCCATATCAGTTATTAGCAGGCTGGAGTTATTAGATAAAGAAAAGCCAGTTGAAAATGAAAACGAAGTTGCTAAGGCAATGGCGGCTGTGGTTCAAGCACTGCCAGACCCTAAGTATCCTGAAAATGATCAGTATTTAAATAGTAAAGGGCTGGTTAAGCCCGTGATGTTTTATTGCGCAGCACTCTATATACAGCTGGATCGGTTGTCTCAACGATTTGATGTGGCAGCAGCCAAAACCAAGAGCGGTGGAATTAGTGGTATTTCAAAACGAGGATTTACCAAAAAAGACTTTATGAATCGTTTTACAACAGGTGATAAAAAAGTTATTTGGGGAAATCCTTTTATTAAAAAAGAAAAGATTAGGGGGAGAGGTGAAGTTACATCAATGCTAACCAAAGCACGGGGACAGTTAGAAATCATCATTGATGTAGAACGAGACAAAGCCGAGGAAATTAAATACATGATTGATTGCGCCGGTGTGTCGAGTTTTTACCTTGGTAAAAAGGGCTTGGCCTATGTTTCAAAAATTCGCGTATAAAGCAGGAGGACATCATGGATTATTACATTGATATAAAAATACAACCCGATGCAGAGATGCGTGAAAATGTGCTGATGAATAAGGTTTATTCCAAATTGCATAAAGCGTTGTTTGATCTGAATACACAGGATGTGGGCGTTAGTTTTCCTGAGTTTAACGTGATGCTGGGCCGGGTGTTGCGCTTGCATGCAACTGAGAAAAAAATGGAGGCATTGCAACAGTCTAGCTGGTTGGGGGGGTTAGTGGGATATTGCCAGATAAGCCCAGTTTCTATTGTGCCTGATAATAGCCAGTACCGCGTTGTCTCTCGTGTACAAACCACGATGAGTCTGGCTAAGTTAAAGCGTCTGATCAAAAGAGGTTCAATCACCGAGAGTGGGGCTAAAGATTACAAAGTAAAAATGTTTTCAAAGGGGATGGATAATCCTTATCTTGAGCTTGAAAGTGGCTCTAATGGGCATAAACACCGTCGTTATTTTTGTTTTGGTGAGTTAATCAATAACCCTGTTTCTGGTGAGTTTGATAGTTTTGGCCTCAGCAAAACCGCTACAGTTCCCTGGTTTTAAATCTTATTGTTAGTGAAACGATACATTCTGAGGCGATTATTTGCAGCGCTGCCAGCAGCTAATGTCTAAATACCAGGATTTGCCGATGGATCTTGCTTATGCTTTGTTGGTAATTGCTGCTGAGCGGTTGGACTATGGTGAGATGCTGTCAACAGGCCGGCGTGAGTTCAGAACGTATCGCTGGAAAAATCGTAAGCCGTTTAATAATTTGATGTTTCCGGATGATTGATGCATTACAGAAAATGATGCTACGGACCAATATTTTTGCCGCTCTTTAACAATTCAATAAAATCAAATGGTTACGATAAGCCGATATTGCATAGGTAAAACAAGCATAATCGGTCTAAGTTTTTGTTGTAGCCAATCTTTTGCGCTTTATACTTGTGTTCACTGCCGCACAGGCAGCTTAGAAAAATAGGCCTATATGGTTCCCCTCACAGGTTATGTTCACTGCCGCACAGGCAGCTTAGAAATGTAATGTGTTTTTTGGTCGCTCATAAATCCTGTTCACTGCCGCACAGGCAGCTTAGAAAGCTTGGACGTGATAGTCAGTCTGAACTCTTGTGGTTCACTGCCGCACAGGCAGCTTAGAAATTAATCTGGCTTGGCGATGGCTTTGACTCCTTGTTCACTGCCGCACAGGCAGCTTAGAAAATCAAAGAGGATGTTAGGCTCTCTAAGAGGTTGTTCACTGCCGCACAGGCAGCTTAGAAATCTCGCAGGGACAACAACGAAATGAGCCGAATGTTCACTGCCGCACAGGCAGCTTAGAAAATGAACCAAGAAATTCGGTATTGGACAAGGAAGTTCACTGCCGCACAGGCAGCTTAGAAATTTCCCTGCATTCCTGGCCAACTGCTGTTAAAGTTCACTGCCGCACAGGCAGCTTAGAAAACTTTGGTTAGTATTGGTTAATACTGTGTGTAGTTCACTGCCGCACAGGCAGCTTAGAAAATTAAAGGAGACTTGTCACAATCTCCTACTTTGTTCACTGCCGCACAGGCAGCTTAGAAACCGTTTCTGTTGTGTCGCCATCATTTCCTGTTGTTCACTGCCGCACAGGCAGCTTAGAAAAGCAATACCAACTCACAGCATCACCGCCCAGCGTTCACTGCCGCACAGGCAGCTTAGAAAACAAGTGGCATGAGCAGGCCGTTAAGGAGAACGTTCACTGCCGCACAGGCAGCTTAGAAAATCGCCTAATGATTTTATGGAGTTAGGCACACGTTCACTGCCGCACAGGCAGCTTAGAAAATCATAAGCCGATGTTCTATCTTGAAAGATT
>PIVM01000491.1 GCA_003353945.1 Gammaproteobacteria bacterium | reverse complement strand
GTCATCATGCGCTGTCTCCGTTGCCAGTTCTTCTGCCACAACTGGGGCTGCATCATCGTGACCCGGTGCTGGTGACACCCAATGATCTGGTCTATCGGACAAGAATGGTGTTTCTGCTGAAATATATCACTTCACTTAACGTAATCGTGCATTAAGACCGCTCCACCAGAGTCTTCATTGGTTATGAGCCCAACGATGGACAGGACAAGCCAGGGGAGCAGCTTACCCATCTGGGATGGCAGTAGTTCAGATCCCTCCGCCTGGGATAACTACAGATACGCGATACAGGGTTACTGCGCTGGGAAGGGCCTGTCAGCCCTGCTGCGCATAAAATATGACAACAGTGTCAAGAGTGAAGGGGAGGAGACACCAGATGGTGAGCTTCAGGACAAGCTCATGGGGATCCTCCTGCAGACCACGCGAGACGTGGCGGGGATGGTGGTACGCCCTTTTGCAGAGAAAGGGGATGGAGTCGGGGCTTGGAGGGCCCTGATTACAAGGTACGGTAACGATTCTAGCGAGCTGAGGCAGGCTCGTCAGATCGAGTACCAAAACAAACTCGAGAATGTAGTGTGTGGCAACAGAAAAGCCATATTGGATATGGTGCACACGGCGGAACACATATTCTCCGAACTTGATAAACTTGATTGTACTTTACCGGACTCTTATAAACGGAATTTTATGATGCTAAGGATAAAAGATACGGCCCCTGAAATCTATACATCTGTAGCACAGGATACGGAAATGAATTACCACAAGACAGTGGTAGCAGTAAAGAAATTAGCAGCACTAAACAGTGCGATTGACGAGACGGTGAGGGGGGACAGAGACCCCACGGGTGCATTCTTCGTCAAAACAAAGAGAGAAACAAAACGGGAGCAGATTAAGCAGAGCTTACACAGTAAGAGGTGGACCCCTAAGCAGGACCAGTGTTTCTGGTGCTTAGAGATGGGACACAGGGTCGCCAACTGTCCGAGCCGAAAGGGAGGTCAACAGGCCAGACAGAGGTCGGATGGGACCTACTTTAAGGGCAATGGTAAAGGAGATAGGAGAGACAAAAAATCTACCCTACAGGCACCCCAAGCATTTCAATCCTTCTGTTTTAATGTAGAAGCCAAGAACGGAAATGGAGAATGGCTAGTAGACTCAGGGTGTAACAGACACATGACCCCTAATAAAAGGGAGTTGACTGACCTGCGGCCCAGTAACGTTGAATGTACCTTTGGAAATAACGAAAAGCTGAAAGCTGTAGGTTGTGGTAGAGCCCAGGTTGAAACTACCTCTGAAAAGGGGGATAAAGTCAAAATATTATTGAATGATGTCCTGTACGTACCTGGGTTGCCCCAGAAAATGCTTTCAACGGGAAAACTTTGCGGATCTGGGGGCGAATTCCTCCAATCCACACGTAGACAATCAGTACTGATCATGCCAGACTCTGAAACCCGTATTCCTCTACACCGGGGGGGAGAATTCCTGTGGCTGGTCCCCAATAGTCAAAAGCGCAACGAATCCCTAACTGACTGTGTCTCGTCAGCAACGGTTTACGCACCTGGGGGTAGGGATATGGCCTCTGCCTCGCTTATAGATTGGCATGAGGCCTTGGGACACCCACATCCGGCCAGTATAATGTTCCTGGAACAGAGAGGCTTAATTAAGATTACAGGAATAAAGACATTGGATGATTTTAACTGCCGTACATGCAAGGA
>PIVM01000490.1 GCA_003353945.1 Gammaproteobacteria bacterium | reverse complement strand
TTGTCGCCCTTGCCGCTGCGAACGACAATATAGCGCTGATCAAAATCCACATCTTTGACGCGCAGGCGTACGCATTCTATCAAACGCAAACCTGAGCCATAAAGAAGTTGGGCCATAAGTTTGTAGATGCCGCTCATGCCATTAACGACAGTAGCCGCTTCTTGTTTTGAAAGTACTGTGGGCAACCGCTCAGGTTTTTTCGCCATCGTTGGCGTGATGTGCTGCTGTAGGGGCTGATTGAGCACCCGATTGTAGAGGAAGAGAAGGGCGCTGAAAGCTTGGTTTTGGGTGGAGGCGCTGACTTTTTTTACAACTGCAAGGTGGGTAAGGAAAGCCTCGACCTCGGCGGCTCCCATATCTGCGGGGTGGTGGAAATCCCCCTCATCGGTTTTACAGAAGTAGATGTAGCGTTTGATCCAATGAAGATAGGCCTGTTCGGTACGGCGTGCATAATGTTGACGGCGCAAGACGTTACTCACACGTTCCAGGAGTTTAGGGGATTGATGGTTCATAGCTATTTGCCCGGAGGTTGCATGAATAGTATACTGAAATAGTCATTATATTGCGGGCATATTATGCTGCCTGTAGGCAGTATAATGTCCGAATATCCGACATTATACTGCCTACAGGCGATCTATACCACCCCAGGACAGTGCTTATGAAGCGGCCACGCCGCGCGAAGTGCTGTTTCCCCAGAAAAACCCCGCCGTCAGGCTGTATATTTCAAAGTTCGGTAACTCATGAAAAAACAGAAACGTTATAACGGGACATGTGTATTTTGCGGAGTAATCGGTGATGTCACAGACGATCATGTGCCACCAAAGACTATTTTCGCTAAACCACGACCGTCTGATCTCATTACCGTCCCGGGTTGCGATGATTGCAATCATGGTTGGTCGCTCGACGATGAGTACTTCCGTACCGCGTTGTG
Source organism: Gammaproteobacteria bacterium (assembly GCA_003353945.1). GTDB lineage: Bacteria > Pseudomonadota > Gammaproteobacteria > Pseudomonadales > PIVM01 > PIVM01. The sequence goes on along the minus strand of PIVM01000490.1, from coordinate 776 downwards.
TTTAAGCGATCGCACCAGCGATGAACGGAATGCTACTGCAGGCCGAGGTGCCGCCATGAGATCACTTCAGCGAAAGAAAGCAAGGGGCTTTGCAAAGATGTTTCTATCCAGTACCTTTCCAACGGAAGTCTATAGTTCAGAAGGAATTTACTTGGGCAAACGGCTTGCGTTCACTGTCGATTTAAAACGCATTCAGAAAGTTGTAGCAAAGATCATTCGTGGTCTGTTTTACATAGAGTCAGGTCAAATATTGCCTCAGAATTATGGCGTTTCTGTTGACTCGAACGATACCCTTGAGAAAATGAACGCAAACGACCTTCGCGATCTGCAGAAAACGATAATCGAACCACTTTTGTCAACACAAGAGCGAATTATTGGCGATGGTGCGTTTCGATTTCGTTATGCTATTCCAGAGGACGGAGATGGTTTTGTGTCAGTATGGGCCTTAACTTTTTTTGGTACAATGCCTTTCCTATGCATTTGCGGCCCGCGAAACTGCAACTCAAAGGGCACCAATTAATGACACCGAACAATCGCTTGAACTCCGACCGGGCTATAGACGCGCTTTTTCGAAGGGATAATTTTGCTCAACATTTATAATATTTACAAAACCTGTCGCCGCTCCCGCCCGTCGGGTTAAGCGGGCGTTAGCACGCCTAGCGATGACTCGACTATTTTGGCATGGTTCATGGAACCGGTACAGAGATAAAGAAGCACGTTTACAATTGAATGAGGAGAAAGGCTAAAAGGGCATAGGCGGTCTTTGCTCCGAGCAG
>PIVM01000489.1 GCA_003353945.1 Gammaproteobacteria bacterium | reverse complement strand
TCTGGAGAATGCATATCTCAACGCTCCATGTGCCGAAAAGATTTGGTTTGAAGGCACCGAAGAGTGTGGAGAGGCAAATGGTAAAGTATGCGTACTAACCCGGAGTCTCTATGGATTGAAATCAAGTGGGTTCTCTTGGAGGGAGGCCCTGGCAGACGCGCTACGGTCCTCGCCGCTCAATTTTGAGTCGACGCTAGCTGACCCGAATGTCTGGATCAGGAGGGCCCGACGGCCTGAGGACAACTACGAGTACTATGAGATGCTATTGGTTTATGTTGATGACGTGCTTATTGTTTCTCACCAACCTGATTCTATTGCCGATGAGATTGACAATCATTACAAGATCAAACCAGGTAGCAGGAAGCCGCCCGATATTTATTTGGGTGCCGATGTTGCCAAGGTTCAGACGGCCGGTGGCCATGAAGTATGGAGCACCAGCTCCAAGTCTTATGTTCAGAATGCAGTCAAGGTTGTCGAGAGTTTGTTGGTCGAAGATGGCAAGGGTATGCAGCTTCGAAGCCCCGCCAAGGCCAAGAACCCGATCCCAAGCAATTATCGCCCAGAGGTCGACGTTTCAGCCGAGCTTGAGCCCGATCTTATCTCTCGATATTTACAGCTTATTGGTGTGTTGAGATGGGCTATCGAGCTTGGACGGTTGGACATCTTTATCGAAGTGTCATTATTATCGCAATATCAAGCAAATCCCAGAGTTGGTCATTTGGATGCTCTCTATCACATCTTTGCATATTTGCGGGGACATCCGAATATGGGCCGTATCGCCTATGATCACAAGGAGCCCAAGGTTGATTACCGTGCTTTCAACGAGACGGCAGATTGGACGTCATTTTATGGTGACGTCGAGGAGGAGTTGCCTCCGAAAATGCCAGAGCCTTTGGGACATTCGGTTAGTATTCATGCTTTTGTTGATGCAAATCATGCTGGTAATGTTGTGACAAGGCGATCGCACAGTGGTATCATTATTTATGTGAACAATGCTCCTATTATTTGGTTCAGTAAAAGACAGAACACTGTCGAATCCTCAACTTTTGGCAGCGAGCTTGTCTCTATGCGTATTTGTCGTGATCTTATTGTTTCCCTCAGGTACAAACTCAGGATGTTTGGTTTGAATCTACAAGGTCCAGCTTACACCTACTGTGATAATGCTGGCGTCGTCAAGAATGTTAGTGTGCCTCAGTCAGTCCTTCACAAGCGTCACAACGCCATTAACTACCATGTTATTCGAGAGTCAGTTGCAGCCAAGATGATGGTGGTTGGAAAGGAAGATACTGAGACGAATATTTCTGATTTATTTACAAAGGTTTTGACGGCTGAGAGGAGGAATTATTTATGTGGATTTATTTTTCGTTAAACAACAATGTGTATGTCCCGACGGGCAGCGGTCGACGCAAGTCGATTTGCGTTCGGTTGCGTGACACTGGTTAAGATGAGTTGGAACCAGGCCCTTGTACAAAGTCACTCCCATGTGGTATGCCGGTAATGAGGTTGAAATTCCTCCCATTGGATGTTCGGCATTTGGAGTTTATATTCGATTTGAATATTATATAAGTCGAATTGGCCCACAATTTAATAGTGGTGCCAACTCGCGGGGACCGATTAAATATGGATGTAGTACGTTGGTACGTACGTTTAGATTAGTAGGTAGGATCCGATCTTGCCTAAGAAATAGTTATAAGTTTTCCGTCTACCTCTGC
>PIVM01000179.1 GCA_003353945.1 Gammaproteobacteria bacterium | reverse complement strand
TTGAATGCCTCCCTCAGAGGATGCACCCTTTTCCGAATTTTCAGCAAATTTAGGATTTTATCAAGGCTTTAATTGGTAGCGGAGGAGGGATTTGAACCCCCGGCACGCGGATTATGATTACGTCGCAAAACCTTATTTTATTATTAAAAACAATAGATTAGACTTAAGATTTATTTTTTTCATATGTTTTTCATAAGAAAAATACAGCGGATTCATTTAGCTCTGGCATTCATACTTTTGTGATTATTCGATACCACCTGGATTGAGTTGCCAGTAGTCCAGTGCTATTTTGACTTGATCATGTGGGTAATGCTTTCCGGCATTCTGAATATCTTTTTTAATAGTTTCCCACCTTCTATTAGCACTTCTCTTAATACCTGGATTTAATGCCATAGTTCCTTTGGGTAGAGATGGGCTTTCTTTGCGTGGCCAGCTTTCAGGATAATCCTTCCAGTTTTGCCATTCATCAAGTTCACTGTTAACAGCATGCATGCTTGGATGGTCGCATTGCCAGCCATAAAGATTACGAGCGCAAATGCGTAGCATCGCTTTGACGCTTGGCATTGAATCTGTAAAGGTTTTGAGCGGTGTAGGGAGCAACACCATATTAGCGACGCAAGAAAAAAACCGATGATCTTGAACAACGAGGTTTGCCTCTTGATATGTCGGGTCATCTATTCCCCAAATATGGCAACAAGACCAACCTTCCCGTCCGCTTGTTCTTAACCCAAGCGCATATGTAAGTGCCTTATTTGCATTCGTATTACCCTCTGATTTATGAACAACTATTTTTGTTTGCCGATTGGTATTCATCTGTGGCTCTGACCAGTTGCCCTTGTATAAAAGGCTACGCCGAGCATGTTCAGGATACCAAATCGGTAAAAGATTAAAGGTTGCAGGATCAACCCACCGTGCAGTGCTTTCAATCATGCGCATGACTTCACCCAACTCTAATACTTTCGATAAAGCATCAGCACCATTAGGTAGGCAGGTTGAGTTCATTTGGCATATCAATCATTTATGGGTTTTACATGAGTGTTTTATGACGAAAGCGGTCATACACTGGGCCTAAGCAATGTATATTAGTCCCACCATAAGCCAATGCTGAAAGCGACAATGCATAATAGCCAGAACCGCCAATCGCGGAGCAATGCATATAAAATTGCCAATGAACCAATTTCAACGCCGCCTATACTAACCAGCACACCACCCAACAGATAGGGTGCCAGAACTTTCATTATGCCGCGTCCTGTATTTTAAGAGCGTTGTAGTAGGTCGATTTACTGATGCCAAGAGCACGGCAGGTATCCTGCATAGTTGACTGATCGTCTTCATGGGCTAATTGAACCTGCCTGATAATAGCCGGTGTTAACTTATTAGGCCTTCCAAACTTGACGCCATTCTTTCTTGCGATGGCTTGTCCCGCTTTCGATCTTTCAACGATCAAGTTGCGTTCAAACTCTGCCAAGGTGGCGAGAATTCCAAAAATCATTTTGCCAGTAGCCGTGCTGGTATCGATGTTGTCCATCAACGAAACCAATTCAGCGCCCTTCTCTTCAACTTCCTTGGCGATTTCCAACAAGTGAAGCTGACTCCTGGCTAATCTATCGAGCCTCCATACAATTAATTTATCCTGATTTCGTAATTGGTCGAGCACCCGGCGCAACTCAACTCGATCCATTTTAGTCCCAGACATCTGTTCCTTGTAAATATCGCTCTCATCTACACCAGCCTTTATCAGCGCATCCACCTGCAATGACCAGTCCTGGCTTGAGGTGCTGATTCTACTATAAGCAAACAACCTACTCATATTTTTTTCCATTTTGTCTGTCCAATAAGTATCTATTTTTGCTCATACTTTTTGGACAGTCAAGTCCGCAGAGACTGGTCATCTTTCAAGAGTCCAGAAAGTGAAGATATTTTGGAATGTCGTGCAGGTCAGGAAATCACAGTTGGCACCTGAACATAGTCACGGCGTCCACGTATAGGCGTGATCTCTTACGGAAATGTAGTTTTCATCCAGTTCATCGGTCATCAAAATTATGGCGGCGATTCGGCGAACCATCGCCGTGACTTCCCTGGCTTCTTCTTTGGTTAGCGCCCTGCCGAGAATCGACTCCTCCCGATACGAAAGCCACTTCTTTATGGGCCGATAGCCACCAGTGTAATAGCTCCAAACCGTCTCCGGAACGGCTTGCCAATGTGTCGTCGTATTCAGATAGACATCAACTGGCTGTCCTAACAGTTCAATACCGCGCGGTTCAGATATACCAACGGCAGCGAACCCTGATTTTAACGCAGCTACTTCCGTTGACGTCCAACCGCGAGTCTCCACCTTTCCATTTCCGGGATTGATGTGCCCTCTGGAATCTTTATTACCCCAACTGGCCGTAACCCGAAGGTCAGTAGCCGAGATATTTCCCATTTTCTTGAAATGATCAGCAACCGCTCCGCTGGTGATTCCCGGAACATCACTTTCCGTATCGAGGATTTCAGATATTCGCCTACCAAGGGAAATAGATTGGTCAAGGATCAAGCGATCATTCGGCAAGGGGATTCTTGGCCAGTCGATTGAGAGGCCATCGGCATTATCTTCCAGATACAGGGGTGAACAAGCCACAGCCAGAGAGTGCCACCATAACGCATTTCGAGCGTCCTCATCGGAATCCGGATTGGGGAAGCCGAGGTCATTCAGGTATTCCCGTGCCTGAGTCGATAGGTTGGCAGAAGTCCCACCCGCCAACATCCCATGTCCAGGATCATGCGCCTGAAATGGAAAATAATATGAATGACCACGCTGGGCGTCATTGTCCCCCAAGCATCGAGTAAATAGGACTGGTGCTCCTTCAGGGTTGGTGACGCCTGTGGGACGCGTGACCAAATACTGATTATTGACAGAATGCTGGGTCCAAAGTTGTGGGCGAGGCTCGTTCCAAACAGGACGAACATCAGTATAGTAGGCATATCGAATATCATATGGCCGAGTCAGATACCTCATGATCCGCGCCGCATCATAGGTTTCTGCCGCCAGGGCTTTTTCCCTTGCCTTCTTGGCATCAAATCGCGCGGCATCCTTAGCAAGGCTTGAACCCAACAACTTGAAAGCCTGCCAATCAATCGATGCGTCGTAATATTGCCTCATGCGAATAGCCAAATCATCACGTTCAATGTCGATCAACGCACCCCCACGCTTTTCCATCAAACCGTTGATCGGCGCAATAGCTGCCAGTTCAGTCAGTTTTGGCCAAGCAAGATAGTCCGCGCCAACATCACGCGGTCGGAACGAAAGTCTGTTCCATTGCTGAGGGTCAGCGATTTCATACTGATCATCGAATGGTGAAACATTTAGGCTGGCAAGAATATCCGCGCGTTTGGTCACGCCCCAAAAATCGCGATGCTTCACCGTGGGCTTCTTTTTCCGAACCTCGTGTCGCAGAAACAATCCAACCGCCGTTCCCACCCGTATTCCTGCTTTGTTGAGAGGCGTTGAAAATACTGATGGATCAGGATCACCATCTGGGGTGACCTTTCCGGTTTCCCTTGAATCGCCATTCAGGTCATCAATCCATATATCATCGAACTCTCTCAATAATCGTTCACGCGCAACAAAAAAGGATTGATCACCAACATAGGAATGGTTTGAAATGTAGCAGAGCAACCCGCGCCCTGTTTCCGCGATACGCCGTTCGGCGATTCGAAAAAAACGGACATACAGGTCATCGAGATTGAACTTCTTGATTCCCCAAGTCGAAATGAGGCCATCCTTATAGGGTTCCACAAGGCCCTCTTCCTCATCAGGGCTGGTTCCAGAATAGGCGTTGTAGGGTGGATTTCCCAACACGACGAGAATGGGGACATCGCGTTTCACATGTTCCGCATGATCACGTTCCGCATCCATTTCAGGGAAGAGCGAAAGAGTTGCCTTTGGTCCCGTTGGTGGTTGCCACCCTGTCAATGCGTTTGTTAGATATACCGCTGGACGCTCTCCCTTGGCCGGATCAAGTGGTGCCCCCAAGGAAGCAAGAAGATTCCCGATTTGCCAGTGAGCGATTACGAATGGAGCCGACATGATTTCGAATCCGAAGACACGATCCATAACGGCTTCCTTCACATCTTCACCAATCAATGGATCGGAGCCTTTTGCGCGAAGCGTCTCTTCAATCTTGCGAAGCACTTCGACAACGTATGCACCGGTGCCACAACATGGATCGAGGACATAGACGTTTTTGTCGGCCAAGCCATCTGCAATCCCCAGTTCAGTCCGCAATACCAAATCGACACGTTCCACCATGTAGCGAACGATTTCTGGTGGGGTATACCAAACCCCCATGTCTTTGCGCAGAACAGGATCGAAGGCCTCAAGGAACGGCTCGTAAAAATGTTGGATTGCATCCCCTGAGTCGAAGGCCTTAAAAAACTCTCCTTGGTCGACGCGATCAAGGGCTTCGCCCGTGCGGTCCAAAATATCCATCAGGCCGAGTGGAGCCAATCGGCTGGGTTTTGCCACCTCCTCGAACAAGGAGCGGATCATTGGCACGGTTAGAATATATCCCGCAGGACGCCAATCAAACTTGCCTGTGCCACCGCCCCTGGCCCAAATAGCCCATGCCGAGAAGGTGCCGTAAAAAAGTGTCTGAACCAGAGTTGACCGGAAAAAATGTTCCCCTTTTTCTCCATCGAACTTGATGCCTAATGCTGTTTCCAACGCATCCCGCAATGGCGAAAGCGCGGTGCCATCATTGTCTTCCAGGGTGGCCAATGCATCCCGCGCATAGGACGCCAAAAACCAAGCAATATCTTCGGCATGGGTCAGAGGCGCGGCATTCATCATCACGCGCTTGATGAACTCAACAAAACGTTGGCCCACAGCGGCGGCTGATTTTTGCGGTGTCGATGCAAGCCCCCAGAATGATGCTTCATCATCCGCAAGGCTGAAATATTCGCGTTGTATGGGTTTTCCCGCATCGTCCAGGGCCATCAACCGGAACTCCCGGTAGTTTGTCACCAGGACAAGGCCATACCGTGCCAGATACTTTTTGGTTTGTTTGCCGACGGAGGTTCTCAGGGAGTTATCATCGACGCCCTTGGCTTCGATCACACCACGCTCCGGTATTTCCCCTTGCCCCTTCTTCGGTGCCCCTTTTGAGCATTGGTTCTTGCTGTAAAATCCGAAATCAGGATGGCCCGCGCCGATACTTTTCAACTGGCCATTACAAATGATATTGGGATCGAGAGACTTGCCAATGGCGTTCATCAGATTCTCGAACGCTGAATAATACGATGTTTCGTCAGTGGCCCCGCCTGCACTGCGTATCTCGACCAAGCGTGCGAAGTAATCTTTTACGAGTTTTTCCGAATCATCCGCCATTGCCATCCGAATCCCCACGCCCCTATTGCCTACAGGCTGACACAATAAACCTGAAAAATCTTGTAGATATTTCGGTGAACTTCGAAATCAGAAGTGACAATCTACAAAACCTATACGTTTGTGAGACAGGGGAAAATACCATCATGAGAGCCGGAGGGAATCATTCAAGAAGAAATCAACCCAACAAACCTTTGGCCTTGCTGTCGCCGCACCAGATTAAACGTGCCAAATGTCACCAAGCCGGTGGAGGGGTAATATGGCAGATATCAATATTCTTCCCTTCGATGAAGCCTTAGTCCTTTCCAACAATGGCAAGCGTCATCTGTTGCTTGGCAACGGCTTCAGTATAGCCCTGAAGCCAGACATCTTCACCTACGACGCCCTTTACAACGACGCCAACTTCGAGGTCATTCCCCACGCGCAGGCTATATTCGACGCGCTGGAAACTCGCGACTTCGAATCCGTTATCAAGGTGCTGGTCGATATGGCAAAGGTGTTGACGGCTTATGACAATGTTCCGCCAGAACTAATCCCACAGATCGAGGCAGACGCCGACGCGACAAAGACGGTCTTGGTAAACGCTATTGCCAGCCGCCACCCTGATCGCCCTTACGACGTGTCCAACGAAGAGTATGCGGCCTGCCGCCAGTTTTTGGCCAACTTCACCAATGGCAAAATCTTCACCCTGAACTACGACGTGCTTTTATATTGGGCGATGATGCACGAGGACGAGGAGGTCGATAATCTGGGCAAGATGAGTGACGACGGTTTCCGCGCCCCGGAAGATGATCCTGATGCGGCCTATGTCACTTGACAAGAGTCCCAAAGTCCGAATGTCTATTACCTTCACGGGGCGTTGCATCTTTTTGACGCCGGATACGAACTGCAAAAATACACATGGTCCCGCACCGACCTTCCGATTGTTGAGCAAATCCGTGCGGCGCTTGATGAAAATAGATATCCCTTGTTCGTATCCGAAGGCACCAGCATCGCCAAACGAACAAAGATCATGCATAGCGCCTACCTGCACAAAGCCCTTCGTAGCTTGGAAAACATCGGTGGCAGTCTGTTTATCTTCGGACATTCCCTGGCCGAGAACGACGACCACATCCTGAACCTGATCGAACACGGCAAGGTATCCCGGCTGTTCGTCAGTATCTATGGCGACCCGGCAACACCAGAAAATCAGGCGATCATTCAAAGGGCGAAGCAGATAGTCGAGCGGCGGGAAGAAAGATTTGGCCAGCGTAGGCAGTTGACCGTCGATTTCTTCGAAGCCGAAAGCGCGGAGGTGTGGGGATAGACTATGCCCGATCATGACCCGTGCGAGATTTGCAATACGACAGCCGAAACGATTCCCTCACCCGGCTTCACAAGTTCCTTCCGCCCCGGAGGCGACCCAAGCCGCTTCCCGATCAGATCCGAACGTGATTGGCGCGTGCGCATCAATGCCGACAGCCTCTTCTCCATAGGGGGCTTCTTCCGTCAGGGCCGGTGGCCCCCACCGTGCCTGTGTTGAATGCCTCCCTCAGAGGATGCACCCTTTTCCGAATTTTCAGCAAATTTAGGATTTTATCAAGGCTT
>PIVM01000488.1 GCA_003353945.1 Gammaproteobacteria bacterium | reverse complement strand
ATTCCTGTTGAAGTCAGGTAGGGCATCTAGCTGCTTGAATGCATCTAAACCAAAGAAACCTTTGCAGTTGTCGACCTCTGCAACAACGACACTCATCCTCTGGAATCGGGACTTGCCGAGTCTGAAGGTCATGAAACACTCGCCATGTACTTTCAGTGATGTTCCATTGCCAACCTTCCCATCTCCCAAAGGGGTCAGTTCCGGTGGGTCTTGCATGGCAGCAATCACATCTGGGTGGACTAGAGTTCTGTTGGAACCACAATCCAGCATAAAGTCATAATTCTTATTTTCCACACCCATGTTGATGTAGTACAAACTTGAATACATAACAGCATTCCTCATCTGGGCAGGATTGGTCATCTGGTTGAACAAGTTGGTCAGATATGCGTCTGATTTACCGTTAACGTCAATGGCGCCCGGGCATTCTGACAAAGTTCTTCTCATATAGTCTTTAAACAACTCTCCCATTGCTTCCACATTAGTGCAGAAGTCTGATGTTGCTTTCTCCATATCGGGGAGCTGTAATTTAGCATCAATGTTTGTGAACGGATCCTCGTCTCTATTAGTGTCCTTGACACCAACAGATTTCTCAGCCAAGGGCTGAGCCAACTCATCAAACTTGACATTGTCTTTCTTTAACACAGTATCACTGGCTCTGACTTCTTTGTTAGTTTTTGGGTCAATTATCGCGATTTTATGAGGGCGTTCCAATCGCTCGACGCCCTTGCCGGTTACAACGTCACTCGGATTCCCATCAGAAACCTCAAGGAGGCCTCTCTTTAACGATCTCTTCAAGGAAGGGACAATAAAGGGCACTTTGACATTGCAACAAACTGGGTCATTGGAGACATCGGAACCACATACCCCATCAGCTGTGTCATCCTCATCATAGCCATCACCATCATCATAGTCTTGGTCATCACATCCCTCGTCACCTCCTTCATCTGTGATGGCCTCATTGAACTTGACAGGCCGTCCCTGTTGGCCCGAGTTGCGACCTCGGAACCCTCCACCACGACCACGTCTGTTCTGTTGGTTCTGTTGTCGTTGCCCTCCTGAATCCTGCCTGTTCTGTTGGTATTGGGGGCGACGTTGGTTGCCACCCCAGTTGTAGTTGTTTCCAAGGGAAGACACAGGCACTCTCACATTCACATAACGTTCTTGTTGGGACCCTCTGTAATCATCATAGCCCGATGATTGAGACTGCCAGGACTGCTGTTTTTGTGGGGCAGCAGCCTGGTATTGTCTATTTGTATTTGGGGTACTCCGCATAGTTGAGATGGGCTGACCTGTGGGCTGGTTGGGGCAGTTAAATGAGACGTGCCCCACTTGGCCACACGTCCAGCACGTAGGTGGGCCACGACGTTGACCACGTTGTTGGTTCATGGCATTCACTGTTGTTTCCTCCTCCTCGGTTGGCTTCGGAGTTTTTGCTGGAGTCTCAGCAACCTCAGGTGGTGCAACTTTGGTTGTCTTTGCACCCTTGCGGAAGCTGGCCTCCCACTTGTAGAGGACGTTCACAGTACTGTCGAAGTCTTCCTTCAGACATGAAGCGAAGCATCCCAGTAACCCGGCATCAGTGATGCCCTGTTCCAGTTTGATTTTCATTGTCTGAACATAATGTTTGCTTCCCACCTGGACATCGGGGAAGGCCATAGCCATTAAGGTCTGGAGATCATTTGCATAGTCCAAAACGGACTCACCAGATTTCATCTC
>PIVM01000487.1 GCA_003353945.1 Gammaproteobacteria bacterium | reverse complement strand
CGGAAGTCATCTTTTGCCGATTTTATGCTCCCAGAACATGTAATCGTTTCAGATTCCAGGCGATACAAACCAGATCCCATTCCCCACTGGCTGCTTTTAGACCGCGCAGCATGAATTGACGAAAACCCATCACCGATTTTATGATCCCAAAGACCGGCTCAACCGTGCTCTTGCGTTTGCCGTAAAGCTTGCGGCCGCTCGACGTTCTCAGCCGATGTTTCATCGTCTCGACGGCGTCACTATCTTCCGGTAATGGTGGTGGTTCGCTGAAACGATCCCACAAAGATTGGTTATGCTGCTCCCGTTTATGGGCTATATAGGGTGTTATTTTCTTGCCATTACAATACGTTACATTGTCTGCGCTGAAGTAGCCGCAGTCGGCCAAAAGGGTATCGACTTTTCCCAATTCCTTTGGCAGAGCCGCCAGATTATCCAGAGCTGGGACGATCTCTTGTTTGTCGTTAGGAGCCTGGCTGACGTGGCTTGTCACCACCAACATTGTCTCCGTATCCACTCCGGCCTGAGCGTTGTAGGCCTGCTCGAAACCACCGCCGCTTTTAGGCATTACCCGCGATTCTTCGTCAGTCAAGTTAACCTGGTCGCTCTTGCCGGGGCCGGGCTGAGGCGGTTTTGGTTTGGGTCCACGGGGCTTTTTGCCCGATTCTTTTTCCTGCTTTTCCCGCTCGGCCATTTTTTGATCATGAGTATCTTGCTCTTCTTTATAACGTTCTTCGGCCCGCTGGGCGATCTTGGCCTTGGCGTCGGCGATAGCCTTCAGGCGTTTCTCTCGGCGGGTAATTTCCTCTGGCAGATCCATTCCATCCGGGATGTTGGCCCGGTCGGCTACTTCCGCCTTATCCAGCAGTGCCGTTACTTCCTTTTTAAGCTGTCGCTCCAACCTCTTGGCATAATCCCAGGAAAGGGCGCGGTGCTTGGAAGCATTGGCCTTGACCTTGGTACCGTCCAGGCTGACTTTGCCCAAATGTAGCAGCCCCATCTCCTTGGCGATGAGCAGGATTTGCATGAATAGCGGTTTGAGTTGTCGCAAAAAGCGACGGCGGAAATTGGCGATAGTAGCGTGGTCGGGGTGCTGGTTGGCGGCAATAAAGCGAAAGGCCACCGAGTCCCAGGTAGCCCGCTCGATTTTGCGGGAGGAGAAAACCCCAGTGGCGTAGCCGTAAAAGAGCAACGCCAGCATTGTAGAAGGATGGTAGGCCTTCGAGCCCTTACCGCCATAGGCAGAGCTAATCCAGCGCAAATCCAGTTGGTCGACGATATCCACCACAAAACGGGCCAAGTGGCCTTCTGGCACCCAGTCGTCTACCGACGGCGGCAGCAAGAACAATGTCTTGCGATCTGTGGGTATGAAATTGGTACTCATAATTCTCTGTTCTTTTTTTTGTTTTTATCTGGACCTATTTTAACACATCGTAGACTGTGAGTTTAAGTCCGACAGCCTCCTAGTAATACTTGATTTATCAAGTGTATTTAATTACTACCTATATTACTCATGATTTTTATGCTCAAGCAATACTTTGTAAGCATTATCTAGTATGCTGCTAAAAAATTACAGGTTGAGTTGAGTAGGAATAAACCACATCACAATGCTTATTGTTTTTATCATATTGGAGCTGTATTATTGTTCTTGTTTGATGCTCTTTCAGAGTTGTGAGTAAATGAAATTTGGATAATCAGTAATGCTGAAAAAAGTTGCGCC
>PIVM01000486.1 GCA_003353945.1 Gammaproteobacteria bacterium | reverse complement strand
CATTTCTGTATATTGCCATCATATACAAGCAAGTCAAGTGCTAACAAGCCAATGTTGCGGACATTTGCACTCTCCGGCCTTCGGCCTCCAAGCGCAAATGCCGTAAATTGGGGCGTTAGCATCCGGGAGTTTTTGTGGTGTGGAGTTTTTTGGTTTAATAAAGTTCTTCGCGTAAGCTAGTGGGTTATTGCAGTAAAGTAGCCTGTTGGTAAGCTGCTACATCGTAGCAATAAACAAGAGTTCGGCATTGAGCTTATCGGTAGCACTGTTGCAGCTCATTGAAAACGACTCAACAAATGATCCAGCGACCGGTATTCGTTCAATCTAGGTCACGTTTGAGTAACATGTATTAGCGGTATTGTGGTTCGCGTCAGTCCTCGCGGCCCTGTATTCATTTAATTAAAGCAGTTTGCATTGGGTGTCAATGCTAACAAGGTGCTGCTTCGGACGTGGTTAAGCTGTCACGTTTTTTGCGGAGCAAAAAAAGCGCCAGCTTAACCACGCCGCAGAGCACGGCGTTAGGCAAAAAGAAACAAAGAGGTCAAATTGAAGTTTGTTGTCGGGATCATTGCAGGAATACTAATTACTGTAGTTGGTGGTTTATTGCTTGCTCCTTTTTTTGGGTCGGGATTACATGCCGAATGTATGAAATGCATGGAGGCTAGAGCAGACATTAATAGTTTCAATATGGCCATAGGCATGTTTGCTAGTAATAATGATCGGTACCCAACCACAAATGAAGGTCTTCATAAGCTGGTAGACAAGTTTTTAGAGACAGTTCCAAAAGATCCTTGGGGCAATGAATACGAATATTTTCAATTTGAGAACGAAAATATGAGCTGCTACACAATCTGGTCGCTTGGCAGCGATGGTGTTCCAGGAGGCCAAGATGAACCGTCAGAGGATTATCATGTTTTCAGTAAAATGGGAAATTGCCTAACAAAGCAATGAACTCAGATTTAAAAAAGCTCCGGCTAAAAAACGCCTCCACTTTTTTAAACTAGTTATTGCGGCGTTATGTGCAACCAATATGAAAGCACTCTTTAAATTTTCAACTATTGCCTTTTTATTAGCCGTGTTCATTGGGCTTGTCGCTTTCTTCGCTATTGGCAATAGTGTGTACTCAGGTAAATCGGCTTCGTTGAGGTTCATGAACTCTACGGGGCAGCATATACAGTCCGCTCAAATTTCTGTTGCGGGTCAATCATGCAGTGTTAAAGAGCTCGGTGTTGGCGGCGAAATAAATTGCCACTTTGAAAACCTGTATGACAGCAGTTATTCCGTGTCTGTGATACTCCAAAATGGTACTGTTTACACAGAATCGAGCCTTGGCTATGTCACTGGCGGCATGAACTTTAATCACACTATTACAATTAACCAGTCCGGGGTAATCGAGCTTGCTTCTAGTCCCAGCACATAACAAGGCCATCAACCATCGCCACTTCGTGGCTGGACAGCCTAAAGCGTGCTTCGCACACGGCTGCCGGTTATGGCGGCGTTCTGTGCCTAAAGAAACAGGGTTTGTCGTGAGCTGCAACAGTCAGCTTGAGCAAGGGCACAATTGAAGTCAGCAATCCACCAGAGTAGTTTTTACCACCGCTCTGGTATAGTACGAACAACATTGGGTGGTTATATTCAGTCTTTGTTGGTCAACAAAAGTGAAATAAAATAGTCTGTCAAAAACTGGCAGAAAGAAATCCGTGGCATTGCACTGTTAT
>PIVM01000485.1 GCA_003353945.1 Gammaproteobacteria bacterium | reverse complement strand
TAGGACAATTCTCACATTCAACTACTACTTCTTCTTGTTCATTATCTTCCAATGGGGTTGGTTTACATACTGAGATAATATATCCCATAATAACAAGTAAAATAAATATTATTAAAATAGTCCACCATATCATATCAATTTCTTTTAATGTTAACCAAGGATCATCTTCTACTACATCTTCACAAATACAGTAATCATCTGTTTCTATATCACAATCTTTATAATAAGATTCAACTTCAAAGTTTTGATTTACATTTGAAAATAAACGAAACTTATCTAAATATATTAATTCACCAAACATATCACCTGTATGAACAATGTTTAAAGTATGAACTCCTGGTGCTAATGAAGGAATATTTATATAAAAATTATAATAATCAAATCTTCCTATAGTATATTTTAAACTTTTATCACTTGTAAAAACATGTGATTGTGGTTCATATGTTATACCATCAATTTTAATACTAAATGATATATCTGTTGTAGAATTATATACTAAAGCATCCAAAGTAAAACCTCCTTCATATTTTGTTATAAATGGTGTTGATATTTCATCACCAGGGTACATTAATGATAATACAGCATAACTTGTATTTGTTGGTAGGTTATCTGTATATGGTTGAATAGCACCATAATGATTATTTATTTCTCTATAATTATCCTCAAATTGCCACCATCCAGTATATTTTATTATATCTAATAATTCTTCTCCACTGAATCCTTCTGGTTCTATATAAAAGAAATGAAACATATAATCATCATTAAAACTAATAACTGGTGTTCTTTTTTCTTTCCAAATAGTATCCTGTTCGGTATCTCTTGCTAATATATAATCAGATTTTCTTAAAATATCAATTGTATCTTCATTATAATCTCCATAAGGATAACTAAATGATTTTACTGTTATATTTTTATTTTCTAAATCTATTTTTGATTGTAAAATTTCATATTGTTGTTCTTCATAATTTAAATTAGCTAAATGTGCATGTGTTAATGAATGAGGTTCAATATCATGACCAATATCATTTAATTTATAGATTTCATCCCATTTTAAATAATAATCATAAATATCCTCCATATTATTTGTTTCTATATAGTATGTTGCCGGTATTTTATAAGTATTCAATGTACATAATACATTATGATATTGTTGTCTAGTTCCATCATCAAAATTTATTAAACAAGCATTCGTCGGTATTTTTTGTTGTGTTTCAACATATTCAGATAAAGTTTCTATTGTAATCCAATTACAATTTGAATTATCTGTTAAATATTCTATTTGTTCTCTAAAATCTTCTATTTTTATCATGTAATCTTTTGTTTCGTCGCCAACTTGATGATAAGCTATAATTGGTACATAATCTTCTTGAACTTGATAGTACATATATAATGGTTGTCCTTTGATTAATGTAATTGTTGATAGTAATAATTTTAACATTGTTGGATATATATATTAATAATATATATATTCAATTTTAAAAACTAAAATTAATTTTTTTAAACTATTTCTTGTAATTCTGTTTCATTATTACAATTAATCATCGCAGCTTTTATTTTTTCTTATATCATTACGCGAAAATCTTGTAATTCTTCTATTTCTTCTATTTCTTCACAATCTTCTATTTCTTCACAATCTTCTATTTCTTCTATATCATTACTCTTTATCATTGAAGATTGTCTTAATTTATATGATTTACTATCTTCTTTTATCATTTCTA
>PIVM01000484.1 GCA_003353945.1 Gammaproteobacteria bacterium | reverse complement strand
TTGCCGGAAGACAGCGCCGCCACCATGGATGCACCGTTAAGTACCGCTATCCAAAACAAGGCGGCTGAACTCAATTACGATCCGGTTGAAATCTACAACTGGGTTTACAACAACATCCGGTTTATTCCCAGCTATGGCTCTATTCAAGGCGCTGAACAAACCCTGGCAATACAGGACGGTAATGCCATGGACACAACCAGCCTGTTAGTGGCGCTGATGCGCGCTTCCACCATCCCTGCACGCTATCAATACGGTACCGTGCGTGTACCCTATGAAACCGTGATGAACTGGGTCGGTGGTGTTGAAGTGGTTGAAGCGGCGCAAAACCTGCTGGCCCAAGGTGGCATACCCAGCACCCTGATACGCGTTAACGGAAAAGATGAATACTTCGATCTCGAACACAGCTTGGCAGAAGTGTATGTGAATGGCCAATGGGTGGCGCTGGATTCCAGTTACAAACAATACAGCTTTAGTGAAGGCATCGATCTGGCACAAGCCGTGCCTTTTGATGCCGAAGCCTTTGTGAATCAGATTCAAACCACGGCGACAACAGACGAGGCGGCCGGTTGGGTGCAGAATGTGGATCAAGCGTATATCCAAACCCAGATGGAAAACTATAAAACTCAACTGGAAACCTATATCACTAACAATCTGCAAAATGCCACGGTGGGTGATGTGCTGGGTAGTCAACAGATTATTCAGCGTGAAGACGTACCGCTACCTGCCGCATTACCTTACGAGCAAGTGTTTGTGCAAGAGAAATTCAGTGAAGTGCCGGATCAACAGAGGCATACTTTTCAGTTTGCCTTGTTGGATGAATATGATAGCGAATTGTTCAGTATTGAAAAGGCCACGGTGGAACTGGTAGCGAAGAAGCTTGCCTTCTCCTTTTCACCGGCTACTGCAGCGGATGAACAGGCGCTGCTGGATTACCTGCCAGAAAACCCGCAAACCCCCGAAGAGTTGCCCAATACGATTCCGGCGGATCTGTTTCAGGTGAAAGGGCAGTTTACGATTGATGGGGCAATACAGATTGAATCAACAGCAATTCCATTTGGGCGGGAACTCAAGACAAGAAAAGGTTTGTGGAGCGAACGCAGTGGTTGGCAGCAGACGACTAATCCGGTGATTACCGGGGAGTATCAGGCGATAGGATTGGATTTGCATGGTATGTCGGCGGTTCAGCTTCAGGATCTGCAAAGCAATCTCAATAACACGAAAACACAACTGGAAAGCCAGACCTATGACAGTTTAACCAAACACGATGTGGTGGGGGATTTGTTGCAAGGTGGTGTGATGGGGTACTTGGCGATGACGCATGTGCAGTCGCAATTGACGGCTAATGCCAGTGATATTGTTTATTACCGCGAACCCAGCTATGGGACTTTTTCTACCAACAGCCAACTGGTTTATCTGTTTGGTCAACCGCATGAAGTGAAGATGACGGGTCTGCTGATGGATATGGACCGGATGAAATCCAGCAGTGAATGTAAACAAAACTGCTGGAATAACTGGGTGGACTACAATAAAACGACGGGCCATATGTTATCGGCCTATGAACATATTGTGCCGGAACAGATTTTCTCCACCACAGAGAATCCGGTAGAGGGGATTAGTGCGGTTAAGGCGATTAGTATTGCCTCGGCGGAAGGGCAGCGGATTTATACGATCAATAGTGCAAACCTTGCAACGGCAATCGATGAGTTGACCATTGATCAG
>PIVM01000483.1 GCA_003353945.1 Gammaproteobacteria bacterium | reverse complement strand
TGACCCATGCTGAACGTCTCCCAAAGTGGCCGCATAACATTGGACTGACTGGCCGGATAACTTCGGATTAGGTGGTCAGATAACTTTGGAATGGGTGGCCGGATTAGTCGGAATACTCACAATATTGGGTGTCTTGTTTATTTGGGTGTCTTGTTTATTGGTTTCTGCAATATTGGGTGTCTTGTTTATTTGTTTATTTGGTAGAGTGATGAGCCACCACTTGTCGAATACCTAACAACAGTATGCAATAACATGCTACCCACCAAAACCAACGGGACACCACGCCTTGTTTTTATTGAGACAATTTCTTCTCACAATACTTATTCAAACTTTGCTTATTGGCCAATGCCTGCAAATCCAGTTGCTTATGTAATTCAGGATTAATTCTCAAAACAAACTTTCCGGAATATTTCTTGCCTGCCGTGGGTTCAGGCAAGGTATCCCCGCTGCTTTTATATTCTTCTATCCATTCATCAGCGACCTTGCATAAAGCCTTATAAACCTTTGCCTCATCATCCCCATGAACGCCACCGTCGAACAGGCCCGGACACGACCCGATAAAGCACTTGTCTTCATCGTCCCATGTCACCAGTTTGATATAATCTCTAGCATCTTTCATTTCGTAGAATCCTCAATTGCCTTTTTAACCGCTTTTTCCTGGTATTTTTTAGCGTCATCTCCCGATTTTCCGCTAATGGTAATGCGAACACCGTTTGCGTGCTTAAAATTGCGATGGGAGCCTTTACCGCCACAATTAACAAAATCTGCGCTTTGCAGTGCGGCAATCAACTCTCGTATTTTCTTTGGCATAACCCCTTCCAATCATTAACCAAATAAATAGTATCATGATGATACTAAGAAGCAAGCGATTATTGAGCCTTCACTCTTTAGCAATTAAACAAATCCCTGTACCGGCGTACCGGCAGCCTAACACGCCATTGATACGCTCGATTAATTAAACCCTTGCTCATGTAGGTAAAAACGGGTTGAAAACATTCTTATACCGCACTAGCAGTCATTCAATCTGAAGTGGCCTAATGTTAAAGTGTTTTCTCGCTAATAACCAATATCTTATTGAGAGCGCGAATGAAAAAGAAATACATTATCCGGTTGTCAGAAGAGGAACGGCAGAGTTTAACGGGCTTGGTTCGCAAAGGGAAAGAGGCGGCCTATAGGCGAACCCACGCTCAAATACTTCTGTCGGCGGATGAAGGAGTGCATGGGCCTGGACTTCAGGATAAAGAGATTGCAGAAAGAGTAGGCGTTCATCATCGAACAGTATCGAAGCTGCGCCAACGCTGTGTAGAATTCATGTGACTAGAATTCATGGACATCATCGCGCTGTGTAGGATTCATTGGATTCATGGACATCCATCGTAGCCCTTGACAAAATTCGGGATTCATGGACATCCATCGTAGCCCTTGACAAAATTCGCAAAGGCTATACATTTATCCAGCAGTAGAAAGCCTCCACAGCAAGGATGATTGTGATGCCAAAACCACGAAAGGAATTGGTTTCGCTCAATGCGACACCCTATTACCATTGCGTTTCACGCTGTGTACCCAAAGCGCTTCGCGGGGCAGGCCCTGCGTCGCGCCTTTCTATGCGGAATAGACAGCAACGGCATAAGTTACGAACATAGACGACAATGGATTGAAGATAGGCTGCTTTTCCTGGCCTCGGTCTTTGCCATTGATCTATGCGCATTCTCAATTATGAGC
>PIVM01000056.1 GCA_003353945.1 Gammaproteobacteria bacterium | reverse complement strand
AGAAAAATGCTGCGCATCAGGTCATTTTCTACGGCAAGGCTGGATGAGCTGAAAATTGTGCATGCTGCGATGCAAAATCGCACGGCTTTAAATGCATATCGGGAACAACGGACAAAGCTCCTGCAAAAATCGAAAAAACAAAACTGTGTAATTATGGTTGCATCACCGACTTCACAAAGTGGGGCCAGTTTAGTAGCAACAAATTTGGCCGCTGTCTTCGCGCTGGATAAGACCAAAACGTCATTGTTGGTTGATTGTAATCTGTATTCGCCTAGTCTGAGTCAATTGCTGCCAGAACCACCTGAATTTGGTCTTACGGATCATCTGGTGGAACCGGATGTGCGTATCGAAGAAATTATCTATGCTACAGGTATCGATCGGGTGCGCTTAATTCCCATTGGTGCACATGTAGAGAGTGCAGCTGAACATTTTGATTCAGTTCGTATGCAGGCTTTTATGAAAGAAGTGAGAGGCCGATACTCTGATCGTTATATCTTCGTTGATGCCCCCCCCCTGGAGAGTGCGGAATCGAGAATTTTGTCAGCAATCGCTGACATTGTGGTGCTAGTAGTACCCTACGGCAAAGTGACCAATGCGCAGGTGAGCAAGGCAGTCGAAGTGGTTGGTAAGGACAAGCTTGCTGGTTTGGTTTTTAACAACTGATTAGATGGTAAATCAGCTTCAGCACAACCTAAGGTGGATTGTAACTCAGACGTGACTTGCTACACTGTCAAACAGGCGCATCTACAATGCGATGAGTTACAGCCTATGTGGTTGACATTGGAACAGCGTGCTGAGCCCAACTTTTTTCTCTCTTGGTGCTGGGTTGAAGCGTGGATCAAGGTGGTTAATCCTGCTTTCAAAGTTTTGCAGATCTATCAGGGTAAGCAGCTAGTGGGCCTTGGCCTATTAACATGCAATCATCAGTGGCGTTACAAATGTCTGCGTTCGACTGTACTAAGATTAGGGCAGACGGGTGATTTGTTGCAAGATCAAATGTGGATTGAATACAACGGATTGCTGATGGATGCCGCGCATATCAACACGATTCCTTCTGAAGTGATCAATTATCTTTTATCCGATAATCAGTGGGATGAGTTTGTGCTAGGTGCTTCGACTGAAGATCAGTTGCAGCGATACAATCATCCTGATTTCGCTGTGATTGAAAAATGGACTGCTCCGGTTTATGGCGTTGATTTGGACGTGATACGACGGTCAGGTGGAGGCTATTTAGCTACACTTTCACGTAATACTCGTTATCAAATTAACCGCAGTCAACGGCTGTATCAATCACAGGGAGTGCTCACTTTTAAAGTCCTTGAATCGACTGAGGAAATGCTGGCTGCATGGTCCCAGCTCGCCGCCCTGCATATTGCCAAATGGGGAGCAAAATCCGGACAAAGTGGTTTTGTAAATGAGACCTTTATCAATTTTCACAAACGGCTGATAGTCACGAGTGCCCGACAGCATAATGTCGGTGATGGTTCTGAAGACAATATTGGCAAAAGAGTAGAAGCATGTGTTGAAATTTGTTGTTTGTCCTTGGATGGGCATGCGCTGGGGTTTCTTTACAATTTCATTTATGAAGGGACCGTTTATTTTTACCTAAGTGGTTTGTCTTATGATGGTGATCCCAAACTAAAACCTGGTTTGCTTATTCACTCATTAGCAATACAGCATTACCTGGACAGTGGGTCTACTTACTATGATTTTTTAGGAGGAGAGGCCCGTTACAAACAATCTCTGGGAACTCAAAATGGAGATCTGAAAGTACTTAGTTTTCA
The DNA here is from genome assembly GCA_003353945.1 of Gammaproteobacteria bacterium. Lineage (GTDB taxonomy): Bacteria > Pseudomonadota > Gammaproteobacteria > Pseudomonadales > PIVM01 > PIVM01. The sequence goes on along the minus strand of PIVM01000056.1, from coordinate 28,925 downwards.
ACGCCCCAGGTTTAAATTAAAACTAGAACAGTTAGCTCGAAGGTTTAGAAAACCAAAGAATAGAATGTAGCTCTTCTCTTGTATTAAGAATAGTGTCTAGTTGGTCTTCCTCTAGACGTGTTTCGCTGTAGTCATTCACACGAAGGAGCTTGTCGCAGAAGACAATCTATGCATGTGGGTCGTATTTTAATCTGACAAAACAATTAGTTACAAACGTCAGCGTTGGAGTTAAAACTCTACCTACAAGCCTTTTGCGATACGCTCCTTGCGAGAGCAGATAGAGCAAGACTATTATAAATAGCAGCGAGATCCAATAAAAACATAGAGTAATAAGAGTTTGAACAACAAAAACGCTGAAAATTCGACAAAGCCCGTACACAGATCGTTTGTTATCGGCACCCTCCTTTGGCTGCTATTGTGGGGATTAGTGCTCTCTGGCCCACTTATGTCTGCCATATCTGTTTGGTTAGGCAGCAAAACATTTAATCATTGTTTTTTCGTATTACCAGCAGCCCTATATTTCATTTGGCAGCAGCGAGGGGCTGTGTTGGCTCAGCCCCCTGGGATTTCTCTTATTGGAGCTGGCGCGGTAGCGGCCTGCCTTGTCCTCATAACGATTGGTCAGGTCGCCTATGTAAACGCTTTTCAACACCTTGGGGTTTTTGCACTGTTGCCAGGCATGGCTTTGTTTTTGTTTGGCTGGAAGGTAATCCGTCAAATTTGGTTTCCTCTATTATTTATTCTTTTTTGCGTCCCTCTCGGAGAAGAATTGGTTCCAAAGTTTCAAGAGATTACGGCCGATATTTCCATCTTCATGCTGCAATTGATCAATGTGCCCGTATATCGTGATGGGCTTTATATAGCTGTACCAAACGGTCAGTTTGTTGTAGCAGAAGCCTGTTCTGGTATTCGCTTTTTTATTGCCTGTATAGTGTTGGGAACTGTTTTCGCCTATATGAATTTCGTATCAAGGTGGCGAGCCATAGCGTTCACTTTGTTTTCGGTAATCTTGCCGATTATTGCAAATGGTATTCGGGCATTTGGCATTATCTACATTGGTCATATAAGCAATATGAAGCATGCAGTAGGAGCTGATCACCTTGTTTACGGCTGGTTTTTCTTTGCTTTGGTTATTGGGGTTCTTTTTGTCGTTGGTTATTTTTTCTCTGATGGTCAGCGGGTCTGGCAGAACGAGCTTGTTCAAGTGAATAAAAAGTGGCATTCGCACCACAGTTATAAAACTATCATGCTGGCTGTATCCCCGTTATTACTAATAGTTCTTCTCATGTTTGTGCAAAGCCAGCAGAGCAAACAGACAAGCTTTGACTTGAGGGAAGTATCGCAATCAGCTTTGAGTTCACAGCAGCTTGAGCATGAGATTTGGACTCCAAGATACAATGGTGCTGATCGCTATTATCTTCAAGATGAACCGACAACGGGTATTAAGATCTACAAGGCTTTGTATCAAAAAAATGAACTTCGGAAGGAGCTGATTTCCTGGGAAAACAGGCTTTACGATATTGCTGCATGGTCATTGAATGGAAAAAGTACTCATGAAGTGGAAAAAGTTGCTGCAATCGAAATACTGGAATTAACGTCTGCTGCAGGCCAGCATCGTTTGTTGGCATACTGGTACGCTGTACCGCATTTGAATACGGCAAATTCACTGTATGTCAAATTACAACAGGCTGTGAACACCTTGAGTCTACAGCCTTCTGGCGGAGCATTGCTTGCTATCAGTATGGATTACGCAGGAAGCAGTGAACCAGCACTGAAGCGTATGAGACAAATACTCGATACTAACGCTGAGCGCTGGATAGATGAACTACCGTTTCAGCATTAAATTTGGGTTGCGACGAATTTACTCCTTCTCGCGCTTGGAGAGTGTCGCAAAAGGCTTGTGGGTCGGGTTAAAATCCGACCTATAATTACACGTTGCAAGCATAGATTGCCTTTTGTAATCCATCCTTGCGGGAGAGGGCTGGGGTGAGGGTGAAGTAAGGCCAACGGCCTAATAAATAATGGCTTTGCTGCCCCCCTCATCACAGCCTTCTCCCCTAGGAGAAGGAGAAAAAAAGTTGTTGTTCAGCTTAGAGTAAAAATGGTATTCCTTGATTGTAGTAGGGGCAGAGAGATGAAAAATGCGATGACCATTGATGTGGAAGACTACTTTCAAGTGTCAGCATTTGAGAAAGTAATCAACCCACAGGATTGGGGGAGTATTGCGTCAAGGGTTGAGGAAAATACGGATCGAGTCCTACAACTATTTGCCGATCACAATACGACGGCAACGTTTTTTACCCTTGGCTGGGTTGCCAGGCGATTTCCACAGATTATCGAAAAAATAGTTAAACAAGGTCATGAATTGGCAAGCCACGGCACCATGCATCGGCGAGCATCGGATCTGACTCGTGATGAGTTTCAGGCGGATGTAGGTGATGCAAAACGTTTATTGGAGGACCTCTCTGGAGGGCCAATTCTGGGTTATCGTGCGCCGAGCTTTTCTTTTACCAGGCAAAACGAATGGGTATATGAAGTGTTAGCAGAGGAGAAATATCGTTACAGTTCCAGTGTCTACCCGGTAGTTCATGATCACTATGGTATACCCGATGCGCCTCGTTTTAGATACCATACGCTATCGGGTGTTGATGAAATCCCCTTAAGCACCTTGCCGATTGTAGGTAAAAACATACCAATATCTGGTGGTGGTTATTTTCGGTTATACCCCTATGTACTTACAAAATGGGCGATTAGTCATTTCGGGCAAAAAGAGAACGCGCCCTATGTTTTTTACTTACATCCCTGGGAGCTTGATGTAGAACAGCCGAGGATACAAAATATTTCAAAAAAGAGCCGCTTTCGACATTACCTAAATTTGTCGCGGGTTGAAGGGCGTTTGACGGCGCTACTAAATGACTTCGAGTGGACTTCTATGGCTGAGTCGTACGGTTACGATCAAAAGGAAAGTGAGAGATAGTTATCATGGATTACTCTGTAATTATTCTTACTTTTAATTCACAGCGCTATATCGGCAGGTGCTTGGAATCGCTGCTGGATTCGTTTGGCTCGCTTGAGGCTAGCTACGAAATTTTCATTATTGATAACGGATCGACGGATCAAAGCTGTGACATTATTGGCTCAATTAAACGCGAGCGACAAGCAAATATCGAGCTTACCGAGTTTGACCATAATACCGGGACGACCTATTCAAGAAATGTTGGCCTACAAAAAGCTAAAGGGCGCAACATTATCGTTATGGATTCCGATGCATATTGTAATGCTGACGCAGTAGGGGGCTTGGCGGTTTTTCTGGATACTAATCCTGAGTGTGGAATGGCCGTCCCCAAACTGACCTACTTGGATGGTCGTTTTCAGTTGAGTACAGACACCTTTCCTACCTTGCTGAGAAAGGCACAGCGATTTCTGTTTCTAAAAGAGATGGAAAAAATTGACAATGATCCAGTTGACAATAAGGATATCGAAAGTGAGCAGACAGTTGATTATGCAATATCTGCATTCTGGATGTTTCCCAAAACGGTGTTGGATAAGGTTGGTTTGCTCGATGAGAAAATCTTTTATTCGCCAGAGGATGTAGATTATTGCTTAAGAATCTGGAAAGCAGGTTTCCAGATTAAATACTTGCCAGACTATTCGCTTATTCATGATGCCCAGGAATTGTCCCGAGGGTTCAGGATAAATAAGTTCACCTTCCTGCACATTCAAGGACTGCTTTACTACTTCTTAAAGCACCGCTACTTCTGGAAGTTGAATGCGCTGTATAAGCAAATTGGGCGTAGCCATGACTAAGAAAATCGTCCATTTAGTTTACAGCTTCAATATTGGTGGCCTTGAGCGCGTTATCGTAAACTTGATCAACAGCAGTTGTGAAGCTGAACACATCATTATTACCTTAACTCCCGGGCAGGAACTTGCCGGGCAGTTGAACCCTCATACAACATTCTATTGTCTGGATAAAAAGCCCGGAAACGATATTTCCAGTCACCTGAGATTGCATCGTTTGCTTCGTAAAATCAGACCCGATGTATTGCATACCTACAATTTTGGCACCTTCGAATATCAGCTTACAGCATTTTTAGCAGGTGTGCCAAAGCGGGTACACGCCGAGCATGGTCGGGATGGTGAATATGATGAGAGAACACGCAGGAGGCGTACCCTTGTTCGTCGCTTTGTTCTACCGGTTATCCATCATTATGCAGTGGTTTCACCGGACCTCTATCAATGGGCAAAAACCGATCTGAAAATTAGCGAGCCCAAATTGCAATTGGTATACAACGGAATTGATACAAAGGCATTCGAATGTCAGCGACAGATAGCAGAAAAGAAATCGCCGATTTTTATTACCGTAGGCCGTTTGGCTGAGGTTAAAAATCAGACACTGTTGGTGGATGCCTTTGGAATCATGCGCAAGAACCACTCGCAATATGAAAACGCTACGCTGTTGATTATCGGTGATGGACCGTTACGGTCAGAGCTGAGTACGCAAATTGAAAGCTTGGGTTTGGCACACGTCGTTTCGTTACTTGGTAGCCGGGATGATATTGCTGAGCAGTTAAAAAATGCCGATGTATTTGTGTTGACCTCTAACTATGAAGCCATGCCGATGACCGTGCTGGAGGCGATGGCTGCCGGTTTGCCGGTTGTAAGTACGAATGTTGGTGGAGTTAGCAATATAGTGAAAGACAGGGAAACTGGGTTTTTAGTTGAAGCGAAAAATCCAAAACAACTGGCGGACGCCATGGCGATGGCGGCAAGTGCAGAGCGGCGTGTTAGAGATGTCGCCCAAAAAGGTAATGCAATGGTATTACATCAATACAGCGTAGAGGCAATGAAGAGTCGCTATTTTGATCTGTACGATAACTGATTGGTGTGAAGTGGTTATTTGAGGGGAATGTAACAATATGAAAGTACTATATCATCATCGGATTGCCTCAAAAGACGGCATGTATGTGCATGTCGAAGAGTTAACCAATGCGATGATTGAAAAGGGAGTGGATTTGCAATTTGTATGTCCTGGATTTAATGAATCTGCAGATTTTGGCTCTGAGGGGGGCTTTTCTGCCAAACTACGCTCCAAATTACCCGCTGCACTGTATGAAATACTAGAATTAGGTTATAGCTTATTAATTGCGATCAAGCTTATCAAAGCTATTCTTCAGTTTAGTCCAGACGTGATTTATGAGCGTTATAACCTCTATCAGCCGGTCGGAGTGATTATTGCGAAATTGTTTTGCATACCCATATTGCTTGAAGTTAATGCCCCATTGGCCGACGAACGTCGGAAGCATAACGGGCTAAAGTTATACAGGTTTGCAAAGTGGATAGAAAATTTCACTTGGCGACAGGCCACTTGGGTGCTTCCTGTGACGGATGTGTTGGCTGACTATGTGCGGGAGGCAAAGGTGCTTGAGTGCCGAATAAGCGTTATCGCCAATGGTGTTAATCAAAACGTATATGAAAAATTACCTAAAGTGGCGAGCCTGAAAAAAAGCGAACAAATGACGATCGGTTTTACAGGATTTATTAATCCCTGGCATAGAATTGATCTAGCACTAGAAGCAATAGCCCAACATAACGACAAGAATATTAAACTAATTTGTGTTGGTGAGGGTGATATACGCCCTGAACTCGAAGCGCAGGCCGTACGCCTGGGTATTGCTGACCAAGTGCTGTTCACCGGATTGGTTACGCGGGATAAAGTTTTTGATTATGTAACGCAGTTCGATATTGCTTTGCAGCCTGCAGTTACTGCCTATGCATCTCCACTGAAACTGTTTGAGTATCTTGCGGTAGGCAGCCTGGTTATCGCCCCTAAAACCCCTAATATACAAGAGGTTCTGAGCGATTCAAATGCCCTCCTGTTTGAGGCGAATAACCTGGATGATTTTGCGCACAAGCTAAGTTACGCGATAGATCGACTTGATGAGCTGCAAACTCTCAGGGAAAACGCACAGTCATTAGTAGAGCAAAGAGGTCTTACCTGGCAAAACAATGCAGAACGGGTGTTAGAGTTGGCCCGTTGTTCGTTGAGATGCTAGCGTGAGAGCCTTCTGGAAAGGCCTGTTTCACTTTGGTGCAGGGCTGGGGGAAAATAACTATTTGAGTATTCTCATCTATCATCGAGTGCTCGAAAAACGTGATCCCTTACGACCTGAAACCATTGATGCTCAGCAGTTTTCGCAACAGATGTCATGGCTTGGCCAGTATTTTCACGTGCTGCCATTGCATGAAGCTGTTGACCTCCTCAAGCAAAGCCGCTTACCGAGAAGAGCCGCAGCCATTACCTTTGATGATGGCTATATTGATAACCTTAGCGTTGCGCTCCCTATATTGCAGGGATTAAATTTGTCAGCCAGTTTTTATGTCTCAAGCAGAATGTTAGGGGCACAAGCGATGTGGCTGGATCGCATGATAGAAGCGGTGAGGAGTACACATAAGAGCAAAGTAAGTATTGCTCAAAAGACGTTTAAGCTGGATGAACTTTCAGGGAAACAAGATTTCTTAAATTTTTTTGAGAATTACTATAAATCTTTGCCTTTGTTGGAAGCCAATAAGCTCCTGGAAGATCTTGTTGAAGAGTTTGGGGGAAACTGCAGCAAACCGCTATTTATGGATGAGCTACAACTTAAAGAGCTGATGTATGCAGGGATGGAAATTGGCTCGCATGGCCGGAATCACAACATATTAAGCGCGCTGAGTTCTGAAGAAGCTTGCTCGGAAATATCTGAAAGCAGGTATGAGCTGGAACAAGTTATAGATACCAAAATAAGGGGGTTTGCATTTCCTAACGGAAAGGCGTTCGTAGATTTCAAGCCTGAGCATATGGAGATAGTTAAAAAGGCTGGGTATCAATATGCACTTAGCACTAATTACGGTTGTAGTCACAGTGCAGAAGAAGCCTTCAAATTGAAACGATTTACACCCTGGCGCTTAGAGAAAACTGGATTTCTTGCGAGTTTGTTTTTGAACTACTGGTATTATCAGGAGAGCGTGTGAAGCAGCTAGTGGCTAGTGTGATACTACTCTCCACGACAGTTTTGTTATTGCAATGTAGAGCTGTGTTTGTGGTGCTGTTGGACTTCGAGAAGGGTGAAGGAATTATTCTTGATAATAGCGGCAAAAATATGATAGGTGTTAGAGGCGTAGGTCAGTGAAGAATATCCTGATGGTAGCGTTGGACTTTCCTCCATGCCAAAGCGCTGGGGTGCAGAGAACTGAGAAATTTGTAGAGCATCTTCCGGGTTTGGGGTGGCAGCCAGCAGTTCTTACTGGCCAGTCGCGCATATATGATCAAATAGCAAATTCGTGCGGCGAGCCTGATATAGCGATATATCGCGCTTTTGGACTGAATACACTCAAGCACCTTTCAGTTCGAGGGAAACATTTCTCCAGCATGGCCAAACCGGATCGTTTTTTCTCATGGTATTGGCATGGGGTGATGCTTGGGGAAAAGGCAATAAAAGAACATCAGCCGGACGTTCTGTGGTCGACCTTCCCCTGCTCAACCGCAATGAAAATTGCGTTAAAGCTAAAACAGAAAAACGGGCTTCCATGGGTGGCTGACTTCAGAGATCCATTTTCGGGCAACAATCCTTACTTTAATGTTGACAATCAACCCGGAGCTGTAATTGATAAAGCGGTCGCACAAAATGCAGATAAGCTCGTATTCAGTACGCATCGCTCTGCCAGACTGTACCTTGAAATGTATCCATTCCTGAAGAAGGACAAGGTCGCAGTCATTTCAAATGGTTTTAATGAAGAGGAATTCTCCCTGGCTGAAGCAACTCTTCACGCGCGTACTGTCAAAGAAAAAACGGGCACTTTTACTCTGTTGCATAGTGGTTCGTTATATCCTGGTGGGCGTGACCCCAGTCACCTTCTCAAGGCTGTTGAAAAATTGAAAAAAACACAGTCAGAGTTTTGCAAAGCGGACCTGCGCATTATCTTTAGGGGGGCTTCCTCTGATGCTGCGCTGGAGAAATTGATGGCGCAGCATGGTCTTGATGATATTGTTGAGTTTAAACCTACAGTGCCATATCAGCAGTCGATTGAAGAGATGTTGACGGTCGATGGCCTGCTTCTATTGCAGGGTGAGGCATTCAATAATCAAATCCCGGGTAAGGCTTATGAATATCTGCGGTCAGGAAAACCAATTCTGGCGTTGACGCATCAGGATGGAGCGACTGCTGAGTTGCTTAGAGAGCAGGGTGGTACCTATATCGCTGATATGAATTCCAGTGGCGAAATCTATCAGCAGATTGCCGGGCTAACGACTGATAAGGGCTGTATCGGTCGCAATATTCGACAGTTTGATCGAGAGTCAACGACGAAGGAATTGGCTGGAATACTGGAGGAATTAGTCAAATGAGCGGGTTCTTTCAACTTAACGGTGATATGCAGATGGCGCAAGTATGTGCGGCCTGGTAGGTTATATACAACTCGGCGGAATTGAGCAAGGCAGTGCCAGCTCAATTCTCGAGCGTATGAATAACGCGATTGCACATCGGGGTCCGGATGACGAAGGCTATTACGTAAATCCGCAGTGTGCGATGGCTCACCGGCGTTTGAGTGTTATCGACGTTGAGTGTGGACACCAGCCGTGGCTATCGGCAGATAAGCAAATATGCCTGGTGTTTAATGGTGAAATCTATAACCATCGTGAACTTCGTGTACAACTTGAAGGAAAAGGTTACCAATACACTTCTCAGTGCGACACAGAAACATTATTGTATGCCTATCAGGAGTGGGGCGAAAAGTGTGTTGACAGATTGCGGGGAATGTTTGCCTTTGTTGTCTGGGATCAATCAAAGCAGCTTGTCTTCTGTGCTCGTGATCGACTTGGACTAAAGCCTCTGTACTATTTTGCAAATAATGAAATTTTCATTTTTGCCTCAGAACTAAAAAGTCTGTTACAGCACCCTGAAATTCCCAGAACGATTGATCGGGCAGGTCTGGTTAATTATCTTCGTCTGGGTTATTACCCTGCGCCACAGACCCCTATTGAAAACATACACAAATTAACACCTGCAACCACCCTGAATTTTAATAGTAACGGCCTCAGTCTCAATACCTACTGGCAGCTTCCTGAAGCACAAACAAATGACGACTATTCCTGTGCGCGACAGGAGCTTGATCGTCTGTTAGAGGATGCTGTTGCATGTCGATTAGAAAGTGATGTGCCAATTGGCACTTTTCTGAGCGGTGGTGTGGATTCAAGCACGGTGCTAGCGTACGTAAGCAAATTGCTGAAGGAAAAGCCCCAAACACATTGCCTGCGATTTGATCTTGCCGGTATTAATGAATCCAAATATGCGCAAGCCGTTGCTGACCTTTTTGGATCGGAGCATGAGGAGACGCAAGTTGATGATGCACTAATTGAAACCATCCCGAAAATTCTATGGCATATGGATGAACCGTTTGCCGATGATTCTGCAATTCCCACTTATTATCTTTGTCAGGCTGCAAAAAAACGTATGTCCGTGGCGCTGTCGGGTGATGGCGCAGATGAAATATTTGCTGGTTACCCCTGGTATCGGCAGCTATTGTTACACGAACGCTTGTCCTGTATAACTCCTCGCTGGCTAGAGAGCCTGTTTGGACAACTATTCCCCAAGGGGAGACTGTCTAATTTTAGAGGCGCTAGCTTCCTGGAAAACATTGGTTTGGCCGTTGATGAGCGGCATGCAAATTTACGCTCGATCTTTTCTGATCGACAGATTAGTGATTTGTTAGATGCCCCAGTGAGCATGACAGTGAAGCATCCCATATTGGCTGAGTACAAAAAGTTGAAGGCTAGCCGTGATGTTGTGATGGATGCACAATCTATCGATATGCAATTGTATTTGGCCGAAGATATTCTTATGAAGGTTGATAAAATGAGCATGGCTCACGGTCTTGAGGTGAGAGCTCCGTTTTTGGATCATAAGCTGGTCGAGTTTGGTATGGGGCTTCCCTCTGATCATAAGTGTGATCGATATGAAACGAAGAAAATATTAAAAGATCTTATCAATGATCTGCTCCCCGAATCGATAGTACGACGAAAGAAGCAAGGATTTAGTTCGCCGTTAGGTGAATGGTTGCTGGGGGAGTTGAATCCTCTGGTTGATCAATACCTGCTGACGCCTGAAAATGGAAGCGGTTTGTTTGATTCGAAGGAAGTCAGAAAACTTTGGAAACGATTTCGTCGGCAAAGCATCGCGCCAGAGCTCTATGTTGATACGAGTCGCCATATATGGGCGCTGTTAAGTTTTGAAATATGGTATGACCTTTATATTAATGGAAAAGAGCATTAAGCCTCGCTTGTTTTAAGGTGTAATTCAGTATTATGTGTGGAATTGTCGGCGTAAAAAGTAATAGAGGCCTAGTTGATAAAAACCTGTTTGAGGCCATGCGCGATTCGTTCGCCTATCGGGGGCCTGATGACGCTGGTAGTTGGTTCAGTGAAGAGCATGGTTTGGCCCTTGGGCATCGCCGTTTAAGTATTATTGACCCCCGCCCCGCAGGTAAGCAGCCCATGGTGGATGCTGCTACGGGTAACCAAATTATATTTAATGGTGAGGTGTATAACTATCTTGAGGTGCGGGAGACGCTAAAGCAACAGGGTATTGATTTCGTAACAGATACGGACACGGAGGTTATCCTCAAAGCCTACCGTGTTTATGGCAGAGATTGCCTTTCACTGTTCAATGGTATGTTTGCTATTGCTATCTGGGATGCAGCGAAGCAAGAGTTGTTTCTGGCAAGGGATAGGCTGGGCATCAAGCCGCTATATTATCTGCAGGAATCAGATGGCAGCCTGGTGTTTGCTTCTGAAGTTAAAGCGATTAAAAAATATTGTGACAAACTAACCGTTAACCTGTCCGCTATTGATAGTTATATGTCCTTTGGTTACCTGCCTGGTGAAGAAACTATGCATCACGGTATTAAGCGTTTACAACCGGGGCACAGTGCATTATACAAAAGCGGCGATCTAAAAATTCAGCCGTACTGGGATGTGGACTTTTCGGCACAGGAAGATCGTGGTTTTGATTTCTATCTGAGCGAGGGTAAAAGTCTGCTGCTGGACTCCATTAATTTGCGTCTGCGAAGTGATGTACCTTTAGGTATATTTCTTAGTGGAGGCATTGATTCCAGTGCAGTTGTTGGTTTGCTGGCTGATAAGGTTTCTGAACCACTAAAAACATTTTCAGTGGCCTACGATTTCGGCAAGCAGTACAACGAAACCCAATATGCGCGAACGGTATCCGAAGCGTTTCGTACGGAACACCGGGAGATTTTTGTTAAACCAGAGGACTTTCGCGATTTCGTTCCTGAATACGTCTCTCTTATGGATGAGCCGGTCACTGAAGCGGCTGCTATATCGCTGTATTTTGTATCAAAGCTTGCTCAGGATCATGTGACGGTGGTACTTTCCGGAGAAGGCTCCGATGAGATTTTCGGTGGTTATGACCTGTACCGCTATATGCAGGCTATCGAAAAAGCACGCTCACTGCTGGGGGCTGGGCTAAGCTCTGTGGCCGCCTCGTTCATCAAAACAATTAATGTGCATCCGAAGCTAAACAAGTATGCCACCTTGCTGGGGATGCCTCTTGAGCAGCGTTATAGAGGCATATCCACCTATGATTCCAATACTAAATCGGGCCTTTATCTCGACAGTTTTAATTCGTCGGTGGCTGCAGATAATGCTAAAGCCGAAGCCTTCATTGAAGGCTTGTTTGAAAAGACTAAAAACAGGGATGCTCTAAGTCGTATGCTTTATTTTGATACGAAGAGTTGGCTTGTAGATGACCTACTAATCAAAGCTGACCGTATGAGCATGGCTGCTTCCCTGGAATTGAGAGTGCCGTTTCTGGATTATCGTTTGGTGGAGTTCGCCGCCTCAATGCCAAGCAAGTACAAAGTGGCTAACGGCCAAGGGAAGTTTATACTTAAAAAGATGATGGAAGGCTTGCTGCCTAACGAAATTATATACCGCAAGAAGATGGGGTTTCCAACGCCACTTTGCATGATGTTCAAAACGACAATGCGGGAATATTCCAATGATCGCCTGCTAGCAGCGAATGCTAAAATTCATCAGGTGTTTCACAGTTCGGTTATTGAGAATATTTTAAGTGAACACCAAAAAGGGAGGGTTGATCACCACCGCATGCTGTGGCAACTGATCGTGCTGGAAGAGTGGTTACAACAAAATGGTTGATGCACAAAACATTAAAACTAAGGTGCTTGCAGTTAGTTATTTGTTCCCTAATAGCCAACAGCCCAATCACGGTATTTTTGTATTAAACCGGTTAAAAGCGCTTAGCCGGCACGTTGATGTTACGGTGGTAAATCCCATCCCCTGGTTTCCTCTAGCAGGATTACATGGCCGCTATGCTGCCTATAACCAGCTGCCGGGAGTTGAGACAATTGAAGGGCTAACGGTTTATCACCCAAAATATTTTTCGATTCCTGGCGTGGCAAAAGGGTTGGAAGCGTTGACCTATCGATACGCGGTAACTAGGTGTGTCAAAGGTTTGGCAAAGGATTTTGATCTTATAGACTTACATTGGACCTACCCTGATTTGCCTGCCGGCATTGCATTAAAGCAGAGTTACCAAAAGCCGCTGCTATGCACATTAAGGGGAATGGAGGCCTTCCACAGGGGGCAGGGCAAAACACGCATTGATCATATTGATGAAGGATTGAAGCAAGCAGACAGGATTATCGCATTGAGTCAAGAGTTAAAGGACACTGTTGATAGTATTACGAATCAGCCTGATAAAAGTTTAGTGATTACTAACGGAGTTGATACAAAGGCGTTCTATTACATTGATCAGGTCGAGGCCAGAAAGAAACTCAACTTGGCTGAGCCTGAAAAAGAAAAAATAATCCTAGGTGTTGGCTCTCTGATTTATCGGAAAGGGTTTGATTTGGTGATCGATGCTTTGCCAGCGTTATTGAGACAGTACCCCAATTTGAAATATTACCTACTTGGCTCAGAGGGGCCGGAAGGTGACTTTCGTTCAGCTTTGAAGGCAAAAATTAGAATGCAAGGATTAGAAGATGTGGTAGTGTTTCAAGGCGCTGTTCCTAATAGTGAACTGCTGTATTGGTATAATGCATGTGACGTTTTTTGTTTGTCTAGTCGAGGAGAGGGTAGTCCGAACGTATTGACAGAAGCACTGGCATGCGGAACCCCTGCGGTTTCGACGCCAGTAGGAGCGAGCGCAGATATTATGATAATGGCTAATTTGGAAGCATTTGTTGCTCTTGAGTTAAATTCATCTGCTTTGGGTGATTTGCTTCATTCATCCCTGGCCCTACCGTTTGTTCGTATTGACGCGGCGGATTGGTTTAGTCAATTTGATTGGGACTGGTGTGCTCGCAAAGTTCTTTCTGCGTATTCTCGAACTGATGCATATAGTTGCGAGGACGGGGTATGTCGTTAACAGCGTTGGCATTTCTTTTTTCCTATTTTGCAGGGCTGTTACTAGCTTGTTTTCAGCGCCCTGTCTGGGGGTTATATGTATATTTTCTGGCATTTTATGCCAGCCCTAGCACGAGGTGGTGGGGAGGGTGGCTACCCGAAATTCGTTGGTCGCTAGTAGCTGCTGTAGTGACGTTGTTTTCCCTGTTGGTTAGAGGGCAAGGAGGGGGGCGATGGCTGAGTTTTATTGAGACGAAGCTCTTTGTTTTCTTTGCTGTATACGTTTGTGTGCAGATGTTATGGGCTGAAAATTTATCGGTACATATGGAATATGTCTTTCTTGTTTTGAAATTTACAGCTCTTTTGTTTCTTTTACATTCTTTGATCGACACATATAAAGACTTTCTGTCTATCTTAATAGTGAATATCGTCGGGTGTGGCTATTTCGGGTGGTACGCGTATACGAGTCACTCTGGTGGTAGGTTTGAAAAGATTGGGACATCGGGTATGGATGATGCCAATCTCCTGTCAATGCATGTAGCACCTATTTTGATATCAGGCTCATATCTTTTGTTATGTAAAATGTCGAAGTATAGATATCTTCTTGTTCCACTAGTTTTGTTGTGTCTGAATTTGATTATGTTGACACAAAGTAGAGGCACTATACTGGCAATCGTCATTTCATCGCTTTTTGCATTGTTGTTCGTTCCGGGCGTTGCAGCGAGCAAGTTTAAGGTCTTCTTTGTTCTTGCATGTATGGCTGGATCAATGCTTGTAGGCCCTGATTTGGTTAGGAGGATCGAAACAACATTAAATGATGAAGATACCGGTCAAGTGGAGAAGAGTGCAGAGTCTAGGTTTGTCATCATTGAGGCTCAATATAATATGTGGAAGGAGAAGCCGGTTTTCGGTTATGGGCATAGAGGAACCCTTTTAAAAGGAATGGACTACATTCCTGAAGAGTATCTGAGTGATGATAAGGGAGTAAGAGCCTCTCATAATTTAGTGATGAGTATGTTGGTTGATCATGGTTTAGTTGGCTTTTTATTGTATTTCTCTGCTGTAGCTGCTGCGTTGTACAGGGGGATTAAAATCTTTGACAGAAAGCTTGTTGGGGATGTGATTGTAGAAAATTTGAATGTGATTTTGATTGGCCTTGTTGTGAGTTTATTGTGTTTTATTCTGGCTAGTCAGAGCGCAAATAGTAAAAAACTTGAACTGGATATTTGGTATTTAGCATTGATTCCTATTTGTACTTACTTGATTAATAAAGGAAAGTTAAAGTCCGAGGGCTAGAATCATAGCTTGGTGATAGGTAATGTTTTTTAATTTGTAGTGGAGGGAGGTTAGTTTGAGTGAATATGATGATAGGCTGAGAAAAGAGGCAGCTTTTCAAAACTCTCGTACAGTTGGTGAAACAGAGCGTTATGAGGCTAGGCGAGATAAATTTTATTATTTGGTCGATTCAGCTCGAGCTGATTACACTGATGTTGTTTCGCGTTTTTCTAAAGGTAGAGATGTTGTTGTAGTTGGTTGTGCTGAGGGAGGAGTTACCTCATTGGTTCGCCTTGGTGCAGGTAGAGTGTTAGGTGTTGATATTGCGGATGAGGCGATTGCGAAATTAAATCAAAGTATTGATAAGGAGGGGCTGTCGGATAAAGCATCAGCGATTGTATGCGATGCTGAATCCTTGGATCTTTCGGATAATTCATATGATGTCATTTGCTGCTCCGGTGTGTTACATCATTTGGATATTGAGAGGGCGATGGTTTCATGGTCTCGAGTTTTACGTAGTGATGGTCGGGTAGTCATGATGGAGCCGTTTGCGCTTAATCCTTTAATTTACTTATATCGGCTTGTTACTCCTGGGATGAGGAGTGATGATGAGCACCCTCTTCTTCCTCGAGATATTAAACTCCTAAAAAAACACTTCACAAGGGTTGAAGTGACTGGTTATGTGCTTACATCATTGTTTTCTATGGTTTTTTCATATATTCCCGGGCTGTCTTCGGCTAGGGATAGAGTGTGCTCCATCCTCGAGCGGTTTGATAGGGTTATTTTGAGGGTTATGCCTGGTTTGCAGTACTTTTGTTGGACTTCTGTTATCGTTTTAGAGGAACCTAAAGTTATCAAATAGTTTGCCAGTGAGTCTGTGTGATAATGCTATCTGATGGCGTTCTATTTATTCCGCTCTCATTCTTGCGCAGAGTGGTTATTGAAAGTTGCTGATTTCTATGGCTTGAGTTGGAGGCAGGTTGTCTAGAGGGGGTAGAATGATTGCTGGGAGTAAAGTGTATAACAGGTTATGGCCGGTTTTGAGTTATGCGAAGCAGAGATTGAGTTTTTGTATGCCTAGTAATAGGGACATTATTTTATCCATAAAAAGGATGCTTCAAGATGTTGAACTCTGTTCTTTTGGTGAGCAAGTGCTGTATGTGAGAAACTGGGTGAATACTAATAGTATTCATATTATTGATGATGAGCATGATCGTTACGCATTTCATGTGCCTGCTGCAATTGAAAAATTATACCGGCATTACGCTTTAGGGGAGGGGCTTCCTCATTTGTCATGCGGGCCCAGGGCTCAGGTTATGAAGGAGTTGCTTGGCTGTTTGTCCATTGAATCACGGTTGGTAGATATATTTGCTATAAGGGAGGGGCGTGTTCACCCGCATACTCTTATTGAAGTATTAGATGGAGCTAATGGTCGCTGGTATCTTCACGATCCTGATTTTAATGTTCTCTATGTTGATAGCTTGGGAGTGGGTGTCTCTGCACGGGACGCATTGAGTAATGATATTGGATATTGCTCAGGAGGGTGTGAAATTGAAAGTAGAAAAAATCTGGATAACACTATAGTTCGTCTTTTTTCTTTAGGAATTTTGTATAAATATTCTTATTCGGGGGCTAGGTCGGTTTTCTTGTGTGCATCTCGCTCGTCTTTGGATGAGTATATTGTGAATGATATGGGGTGTCGGCAATATTTTAGGACTTATATTAAAGAGCGAGATTTTGATCCTAAGATCGAGTACTTGTAAAGGGAGTGTTGTGAGCCCCTCTTTTGGTGAATAATAGTGATGGGAGGGCTGCAGGGCATTTTTATAGGGTGGCAAAATGAAAGTAGATGTTGATCAGATAGTTAAATCTGGTTTTGATGAAGTTGAGTTTTTTGTTTTGGGGTGGTCTGATAGCGCTTTTCCGATAGATTTTATAGGGGATTGTGCTGGTGTTCATATTGATAAGAATGAAAACTATTTTTTTATAACTTCTAAGTCAAGACAAAGCGATCGTGCGTTATGCCATAAAGTAGATGGCGATAGTACCATACTGTTTCGTGGCTATGATCTGGATCTTGGGCTTCATACCTACAGTGAGAAGGATAAATTGCTTCATACCTTGAAGCATGAGAGTTTAGGTAATGGGGTCTTTGTCTATATTTCGGCTAGTGATAACCGGCTCAAAGTTAAATCCGACCCTTTTGGAGTGTCGCCGGTCTATTATCAAAAGAGTAATGGTGTTTACCTGTTTTCATCTCACCCGACTTTAATTGTACTTGAAAAAAATAGGCCTGATTACTATTCATGGCTTTCTCTAATTCAAAATGATTTTATATTTGGAGATAGGTCTTTCTATGAAAATATTCAAAGGATTGCTCCTGGTTCGGAAGTGATTATTGATTGTGCAGGTGAGAATGTTAACCGATGGTTCGATTTAAATAGTCTGCCGCAAGGGGTGGATTCTGTAGATGAGGCTTCTTTTGGGTTGGTTGAAGAGGCTTGTCAGCAGTCAATTGATAAGTGCCTTGATCTAGGAATAGGCAATATCACACTGCCTTTCTCCTCTGGATATGACTCCAGGCGCTTTTTTGCAAGTTTTCAAAATAGAGGGGTGATCTTTAAAGCCCTAACTTGCCAATCATACCAGCACAAGAATGGAAAATTTTATGATATTGATGGTACGTTTGCGCCAAAAATAGGTGGTTTTTTTGGTGTGGATGTTGAGGTGATTAAAGCTACTAAGGCTTCTGATCTAGAGAAAGACTATCAAGACAGAATGCAATTTATTGGGACTGAGACCTTTATGCATGGTTGGTCACTACCGTTGATTAGAAGGATGAGATCGCTTGATGAATCGATTGTGTTCGATGGCCTAGGTGGAGACACTTTGGGCAACGGAGGATTTGAGTATGAAGGATTACATGCTAGTAATGAAAAGGACAAAACAATTATATTAGAAGAAACCGTCAATAATAAGGTTTTTAAATTTGTTTCAAAATTATGGCCAAGTAAAGGCGAATACGTGAGGGAGTATCAGAGTGAAATGGATCGCTTCCCTAGCACTCCAAATGGAATAGAACTGGTGTTTCTGTTATTCAGAACTCGTAGGAGTATCAGTCCTTGGATAACGATGATGCAGCCCCCAGGTGACGTTGTTGTATTTCCTTATTTGGATGTCGGGTTTGCTAAGGCGTGTTTGCGCTATAGTCCTGTTGAAAAGTATAGTTGGTTTTTTCAAAAAGAGTGCCTTAAGAGATTTTGGCCAAGATACTATGATTTTGAGGGTTCGCGTAACCTTCCAGTGGATATGCGATCAATTCCTGGGTTAGAGATAGCGTCAATAGGCAGGGCAAAAAGAATATTTGCAGTGTTGTCATCCAGTGCATCAATGCGTGAGAACCTAAAGTTTCTAAATAAAGTGATTTGGCAGTCATTGTCAATGCTGAAGTTAACAAAAACACCAAGGTCGTGGTTTTATGAAAAACTATTGATGTTGGTGAAATGTGAAGAGTCTAAGAAGGTTTTTGTCAGTCTTTAATTATTTATTGTGTATGTGTTTTGTAAAATGACAAGGAAGGGTTGTGTCGAGGCTTCTTCTTGCGAACGGGAAGTAGGATTTGGCATGATAATGAATTGCTGTTTCACGATCATATAGCCTTGGCTTGGCAGTAATTGCTACTGTAGTTGAATATTACTGGAGAATATTGTGGGGAACCATATTAAGATAGGTGTTGTTGGAAAGTCACAAAAGGTGAATGAAAAAAGGGTGCCAATTCATCCTGATCATATTGAGGAGATCCCTGTAGAAATACGGAGGAAGTTGACGTTTGAGGCGGGGTATGGTGATAATTTTGGTATTAGTGACCAACTTATTGCTCAGCTGACATC
The DNA here is from genome assembly GCA_003353945.1 of Gammaproteobacteria bacterium. Taxonomy (GTDB): domain Bacteria; phylum Pseudomonadota; class Gammaproteobacteria; order Pseudomonadales; family PIVM01; genus PIVM01. The sequence goes on along the minus strand of PIVM01000056.1, from coordinate 10,337 downwards.
TGGGGTGGTTGAACAAAAATATGATCTTTTAGCAGAATCTGATTGTATTATTATCCCGAAGCCGACTGAGGAAGATATTGCAATGATAAAGGATAGGGCAATAGTCTGGGGGTGGTTGCATTGCGTTCAGCAAAAGTCAATTACTCAGTTGGCTATTGACAAGAAGCTCACCTTCATTTCTTGGGAGTCAATGCATAGCTGGAGCAATAATGGCGAAAGGCTGGTTCATGTTTTTCACAAAAATAATGAAATAGCAGGTTTTGCAGCAGTTAATCATGCAGCTGGATTGATTGGTGAGGTGGGGGTGTATGGTAGACCTACTACGATTTGTATATTAGGGTTTGGGTCTGTTAGTCGAGGTGCTGTTTATGCGCTTAAAGGACTGGGCTTTAGTGATATATCTGTGTTTACCGAGCGTAATCCCACAGAGGTGGGGAATCAAATTCCTGGAATCACTCATATGCAAATGACGAGAGGAAATGATGGGGTAATGTACTCTAAGGATATGGAAGGAAGGCTGTGGCCACTCGTTAGTTCACTTGCTAATGCGGACATTATTGTTAACGGCGTTTTACAGGATGTGCGGCAGCCTAAAATGTTTGTCTCAGAGGCAGAGTCGATGAAATTGAAAGATGGTGCTCTCATCATTGATATTAGTTGTGATGAAGGAATGGGGTTTTGGTGCGCAGAGCCAACTTCATTTGAGAATCCAATATTTTGTTCTAATGGAAAGCGTTATTATTCCGTTGATCATACTCCTTCTTTGTATTGGAACTCTGCTTCGTGGGAAATGTCAAGAGCGATATTGCCTTTTCTTAAGCATTTAGTCTCTGGAGAAAATGCCTGGCTTCAAAATTCTGTCTTGAATAGGGCTGCTGATATAAAAGAGGGAAAAATTATAAATAAGGATATATTGGTTTTTCAGGATCGAAATTCATGTCCTCCTTATGATGTCAAGTAAGTTATCGGTGAGCTGATGTTATAGATCCTTTAGACAATGTCGAAGTCTATCTTTGGTGTTAGCACTAGTGAGTGGTATTGGCGTGTTATGACTAAAAAGACGATATAGTTAAAGGGTCGAGAAAAGTGAGTGTAGTAGAACATATTAAATGGGTTGCTTTCGGTAAGCTATTCGCACAGCTAATTACTTGGGGTGCGACGCTTGTAGTCATCCGCTATCTGCATCCGTCTGATTATGGCTTGTTTGCCTTGGCAGGTATTGTTATAGGTTTTGCTCATCTGATCGGGGAGTTTGGGCTTGCTGCTGCACTGGTTCAGGATAAGGATCTTACGCAGATCAAGATATCGGCGGCGCAGGGATTGGTAGTAGTATTCTACTTTTTGCTGACAGTGCTTTGCCTGTGTGCTTCGCCGGTGCTGGCCTGGTTTTATGACGTTGCTGAGCTTTCTACAATTATTTCAGTGTTGTCTGTGCAGTTTTTAATTCTCTCTCTAGGGGCAATTAATTTGGCGCTGTTGCAAAGAGAGCTGAAATTTAGAAGCATTGCCATTACACAAATGATTGCAAATTTATCTGGTGCTTTAACTACTCTAGTTTTAGCTGCTCTGTTGGGGCTTGGCGTTTGGTCCTTGGTGATCGGTTCGCTCACAGTAACAGTCGTGCAGACGGTTGGATACAGGTGTTTCAGCAATATATCATTTCATGTTTCATGGAGATTTTCTGAAGCTCGAAATTATCTCAAATTTGGTGCTGTTTTCAGTGGGCAGCGAGTTGTGTGGTATATTAATAATCAGTTGGATGCTTTGGTTGTCGGTAGGACGCTCGGTGCAGAAGTCTTGGGCTTCCTGGCAATTGCTAAAGAGATTGGTACTCTCTTGATTGCAAAAGTACTCCCCATAGTGAACAGTGTTTTTTTCCCTTTGTATTCTCATATGACAAATGGAAAAGAAAAAAAGGATTTGTTATTGAGGTCTGTTTCTAATCTTTATACTGTGTTATTACCCGCTTGTTGGGGATTGGCTTATCTCTCTGAAGATGTTGTTTTTTTGGTGTTAGGCTCTGAATGGGGAGGGGTCGTAAACTTGTTAGGGGTGGTCGCTCTCTGGTCTCCTATTACTATTGTGGGGTATCTCTATGTTCCAGTACTGAATGCATCTGGGCTGCCTCATATAGCGCTACAGAATTCAGTATTGGCGTTTCTTCTTCATTTATTTGCCATAATTGTGGGGGGGCAGTGGGGTGTGTTAGGTGTTTGCGTCGCTTTGGGTTTCTCTAATATTGCATCTATGTTGTTTAACAGCGTACGCTTCTGCTGTTATTCTGAAATGCAAATGAGTGAATTGCTGCAGGTATTGTTGTCACCCTTTGTCTCGGGCATGCTTATGCTGGCTGGTTTGTGGTGGATCAGATTCGGGGGCACGCTAGAACTGTTAGATTGCCGTTTAGTGGCGTATGTTTTTGCAGGGGTAGTGATATATGGCTTGGCTAGATGGATTACGGGATATAAGAGTGCTTGTATGTTTGTTAGTGATATTAAATCGGCATTTTAGCCTTATGGTTAAATAAGCTGCTTCGAGAGAACTTAGCTGAGCGTGTATTCATCTATATGTTGATTGCTGTTATCGAGGGAAAAAAATAGGATGTTAGTGAAATTGTGAACATTGTCAAGTGCCAAATTATAGGTTGGTGCTATAGTTTAAACAATTACCTCGATTGTTAATGTATGGGTATCAGGTTAATCGCTATGAATAAATGGAAATGGGGCAATAATTGTCTTTTAATACTGTTTTTGACGCTTCCCTCATTGTTGTCTGCTGAAGTTCTTTTTGATTGGAATGAGGGAGAGGGAGAGCGATTCCCAGGGTGGGTGTGGAGTGAAGACGTTGCCTATAGAGAGCCAGGCTGGATAATGGAAGGGGGGGAGCTTGGAGCCGGAGAGACATATAAGTGGGGTGATGGCCCCCGTTCATTTAACAAGGCGGATTATGGGGACGACAATACTGCCATCATAGATCTGTCACAGAGAGCGCCTTCGACGACTGAGGGGGGTAGCTTAAAAGTTTATGAGTTGCCCGACAGTACAGATCATAGGAGTACGTGGTGGGTTTGGTATGATGGAAAGCCTCTAAGCGAAAGAGGTATAACTGATGCTAATACTGACAGGATGAGCTTCTATATTAAAATAGAGGGTATGGACCCTATAAACGACGATGGCGGTGAAAAGAGCATGTGGACAGGCAGCTTTCACATAGGGACTTATTTATGTTGGTTTAGCGGAGCACCTACTTATGGTAGTGGTGATGGCTGTCCTTATGAGGGGCCCGGAAACCAACATTATTATCATTATATGGCTTTTAACACAGGCGGCTGGATACACGCTTTGTTAGATCAGCATCCGCAACACTTGCGAGGCTCAAAGGAGATTCAAGGAAATAACCCTTCTTTTACTACGGATCAAAAAAACTATTTCGAGTACCTTCATATGTTTTATATGGAGATTCGATATCCTCAGGAGCAATTCACAAGTTTTAACGTGGATGAATTGTACTTTTATAATTCAAAAGAGCTTGAAGAGCCTAATCAAAATGAGGAGTCAGTTACGTCTCTTTGGGTTGGATATTGGCCAGAATCCGATAATTGGGAGATTGGCTTTCAAGATATGTCGTTTGACACTTACAATGATGCAAGTGTTGGAAGCTATCAGGTTCGCTGGTCGGTCAAGCCAATAACTAGCGACAACTTTGCAAGTGCTAATATCGTAATGCCACTATTTTATTCTGGAGAAGATTACGTCGGCGTTGAAGGTTCTGGCGTTTTCAGGAGGGCAAACTCATGGCAAACAGTTGCGTGGACTCGTTTCAAGTTGCCTGATGATATTGAAAAATCCAAGAATAAAATTTATTTTGCTGTAAAAGATGTTTCTGTAAAAGGAGCGAACGCGGGGAATAAGTGGCCGTGGAGTAGGCCTGATGGACATAATGCGCCTAATGACTATATTAAGGTAATTGATTATAGTCTTAATGCTCTTCAAGTAGGTGATCATGACCTTAATGCTCTTCAAGTAAGTCCACCAAATCCACCTGCTTCATTAAGTGTGAAAGTGCAGGAGTGACAGGAACGAAGGAGGAAGCTATAGAAAGCAACAGCAATTAAGACAAGCTAAGAGCGGTAAAAAGGAAGGCACCTCTAATAATCGGCCATCATAATTATCGCCGGCCGAACAGCGGACAGTGGCTCTTCTTTTAGCGCTAGGGCAAGTTTTTAACCAAGGCTGGGCCAGCGCACTGGGTAAGCCAGATTGGAAGCTTTTTCCACACCGCTATCACAAGGCGATATTTTGCATTGTCAGGATTTAGTTTTGGGGGTTGCTCCCCTTCTTTGAGCCAGTAATGCCAAAACAGCTTTGCAGGTTTTGCTCCCCATTGTTTTTTAAACTTGTATGTGTTCGCCCCCTCTGTAGAGCGACCAAAATCAAAAAAATGGTATTGATGCTTACAGGCAAAGGCGAGTATTTGCCAATACATAACCATGTTTGCATTTAGTTTGTTGGCATCGCTTATTGTTGAGGCCCAAGGGATTTCAAGCACATTCTTATAGCCTAATAAGAATGCGCAGGACACTGGTTTGTTGGCGTGGTATTGCACAACTAAGGTCGTATTAAGCCCATCCTGCTGAAGCAGCTCGTCAAAAAAAGATCGGGAATAAACGGGCGTGCCGAGATCTCGCATATTGATGCTGAATACCTTGTAAAAGTCATCAAGCAACTCTGCCTGACCAAAGGCTATGGATAATTGATTCTGCTGCCCTTTCTTAATTTGGGCGCGCAGTTTGGTACCAATGTCCTGCCAGAGCTGCTCACTGTCTTCAGGCAATGCTCTGAACATGCTGACTTTTTCGGTGCGGCTGGGGTAGCCTTGCCGGTTCTGGCTTTCTCTGATTTCCAGGTGCTGCGCGCCCTGCTGAGCAGACTTCTGACTCGCCGCTTTGATTAGGGCTTCTGAGATTTTGTCAGTGTTTGCCAGTGGGCCGCCATAATTGAAAAATGGAATAGAGGTGAGGTAGTTGCCAAATATCCTGCTTTGGGTGTGAACGCAGGGCAGGACGCCGATAATCTCCCCGGCCTTGTTGTAGGCCGCGAAATAGTAGCATTTGTGCCCGAAGCTCTTCTCTATAACTGATTTAAATTCAAAGCGATGATACACATGGCTGTGCGGGTGTTGATCTGCGAATTGATTCCATGTGCTTTTGTCGTGGCAATTAACTTCTGCTATGTGATGAAGCTCGTTGTCCTTATCGCTTAAAAAATCAGGTTTACATATATGCTGGGGGAATAGTGGGGGCGTGCTATGCGTCTCGGGTTGGCTTTTGGTGCCAGCGCCACTTTGTTGCTGCTCTTTTATTTGTTGATCAAGTGCCTTTAGTACTGCTGATGTGACCTGTATTTCTTTGAGTATATCGTCAAAGGCCTGCCCGTTTTTTTTTCGCTCACCGATCTGGCGGGACAATTGTCCTTTTTTTGTATTTAACGCCTTGCGCTGTTGTTTTGGTGTTAGCTCATTCATCCCCGGGGCTTTCCTAGTGTAGTGTTTCGCTAGTGACTCTTGATGATGTCGACGATGCGTTTTGCCGCCATACCGTCGCCATAGGGGTTGTGCGCTTCAGACATGGTTTTGTATGTGGTGTCGTTAGTCAGAATATCTAATGCTTCGCTGACTATTTTGTCAGGGTTGGTGCCGACCAGTTTGACTGTGCCTGCATCCACTGCCTCTGGACGTTCGGTGACTTCACGTGTAACAAGTACGGGTTTTCCAAGTGATGGGGCCTCTTCCTGGATGCCACCTGAATCGGTGATGACTAAGTCACACTTGTCAAGTAGCCAGACAAAAGGTAAGTAGTCCTGAGGGGCTATCAGATGGATATTGGTGCAGTCGCTGAGCATCTCGAAAACAGGCTTTTGCACATTGGGATTTAAATGTACGGGGTAAATCAGCAGCCAGTTCGGGTTATGGCTGGCGATACGCTGGAGTGCGTTACAAAAGTCGATAAAACCTTGGCCAAAGTTTTCACGGCGGTGGCCGGTGATAAGGATAAGACGTTCCGGTTTTCCATTGATCGTTTTAACGGTTTTTTGGGGCAGACTATTCCATCCAGTAGGGTCGTAGCGATTGATGTTGTGTTGCACGCTGAGTAATGCATCAATGACAGTGTTGCCGGTTATGTAAATAGTGTCTGATGGAATGTTCTCATTTAACAGGTTTTGTTTTGCTCCCTGGGTAGGCGCGAAGTGCAAATCAGCCAGTCTTCCAACAAGAGAGCGATTAGCTTCTTCGGGGAAGGGGGCTTTCAAATTCCCTGTACGTAGTCCCGCTTCAACATGTCCTACGGGTATACCTTGGTAGAATGCGGCAAGTGCAGCTGTGAGGCAGGTTGTGGTGTCTCCATGAACAAGCACAAGATTTGGTTTAGCTTCGTTGAGTGTGTCTCGCAGATTTAACAGAATTTTGCTGGTGATATCGTAGAGGTCTTGATTGGTCTTCATGATATCAAGATCATAGTCTGGTTTGATGTCGAATAGATCGAGTACTTGATCCAGCATTTCTCTGTGTTGGGCTGTTACAGCAACCTGGCTTTCAATGCTGTCATCGGCTTCAAGAGCCTTGACGACGGGTGCCATTTTGATGGCTTCAGGTCGGGTGCCGAATACCGAAAGTACTTTTTTAATTTTTTGTTGAGTCATCTGTTGCAGTTCCTGCAGCTTGAGCTAGTCCAGAAGAAAGTTTGGGGGCGGTTTATTTTGTAATGCCGCGGGTGTCAATGACCATTTTCTCTATTAGGCTCGCCGAAGAAAGTGATTTGAATTCTTTGTGGTCAACCAAAATCAGGACAATATCGGCTTTTTTTATCGCTGTCTGGAAGTCAACTATTTCAAACTCGGGGTGGGTTTTGATGTTGGGTTCGCATACGAGCAAGTTAGCCACGTCCTTTTCTTTTAGCGCTCGCACGATGTTCAGTGCAGGTGATTCGCGCAGATCGTCAACGTTTGCTTTAAATGCTAATCCTAAGCAGGCAATGGAGGGGCGTTTAAATTTGGAGGCTTTATCGAGAACTTTGTCAATAATCCAAAGGGGTTTGCTGTCATTGACTTCCCGGGCTGCTCGAATCAACTTCGCCTTCTCGCCAGCGCGGTCAATAATGAACCAGGGGTCGACGGCAATGCAGTGGCCTCCTACGCCGGGGCCGGGCTGTAATATGTCGACGCGTGGGTGACGGTTCGCCAGCTTTATAAGTTCCCATACATCAATTTGCTCGTCCTCGCAGATGATAGACAGCTCGTTTGCAAAAGCGATGTTAACATCCCGGAAGGAATTCTCGGTTAGCTTTGAAAGCTCCGCTGTTTTTGCATTGGTTTCCAGAACTTGCCCGCTGACAAACTCCTGATAGAATTTGCTGGCTACCTGAGTGGCTTTTTCCGTTGTACCGCCCACGATGCGATCGTTTTGAATAAGCTCAATCAGAATGCGTCCCGGTAATACGCGTTCGGGGCAGTGGGCAATAAAAACGTCGTTGATGATGTCATGGCCTTCAGCTTCGAGAATTTTTGCAACACAACCATCAGTGGTACCAACGGGGCTTGTTGATTCCAAAATAACCAGATTCCCAGGTTTAACAAATGGAGATATTTTTCGGGTTGCTTGCTCGACGTACGACAGATCAGGTTGATGGTTGTCGTTGAAGGGTGTTGGTACAGCTATGATAAAAACATCTGCTTCTGCAGGTGACGCGGCTGCTCTAAAGTTTCCGCTATTAACGGCAGATTTCACTAATATGTCGAGGTCTGGTTCGACAATATGAATTTCACCACGGTTGATTGTATCAATAACATTCTTTGATACATCGACACCTATTACATTGTAACCTTTGGTTCCAAGCAGCGAAGCTGTGGGTAAGCCAATATAGCCCAGGCCGATGACACAAATACTACTGAAGTTGTTCATCCTTTGTTTCCTGTAAAGCAGCGATGGTGATGCAGTGATGCCAAGAATTATAGCATTGCCGAATAGAGATTGCTTTATGTCATGAAGTACCCAAATCCCCACATAGGCATTCGTCAGTAGCTAATATGAACCGAATAGCATCATTTTCTCAAACATATGCCGAGGTTATCCGACAATTCGCTCGCTGAGCTGCAAAGGCTCCATTAGTTATGTTATCGCTAATAATCCTGCTCGTGATGTCAATTGGTCGTGCGTTGTACCGAGTTTATAGGGTTGATTATTCATGAGCCTTATTCGTTATCCTTATTCGTTGCACCTATTGGGTGATGGGATGTTTCGTCACAACGCATTATACAGCCAAGGCTTTTTACGTTTTAGAGTTTTCTAAGTAGGAGTCATGGAAGTATTGAATATGCATTCGATAGGGAATGGATAATTGCCTCACTGGGTGTGTGATTTTAGCGTTGGTGTTCAGGGAGGGTTTATGCATCAAAGTACCCGCATAATTGTGGGTATTGGGGGGTGCTGTTTGCGTTATGCTGGCTTGTAGTTCGAATGATGGGTCTGATGGCGCCAGTGGGAGGGGGTGGTTTGGTTGTTTAGCAGCAGCTGGAGGTGGTGGTGGGTGATCAGTGTGTATATGGCGGTGTCTATGTAGAATTCTTCAGTGGATTGTTTGGTAGTGAGAGTGGGAGGTATATTGGATTGGTGATTATCATCATGTCGCAGTTCAGCGCGGTAGGTGGTTTTCTGAAATGCTGCGAGGTTAACTGAAAAATTGAAATGCCCCCAGCGTGCACTGCCATCGGGTCATAACGAAGTGGTTTTTTTGTGCAAGGAAGGATGTTGTCGCTTTCATCTAAAATACCAATATTGTCGATATTGGAGACCGCGCCCTGGGGGAAGGGGATGCCAAGCTTGACTGGCTCGAATGCTCTTGTAATGCCGCATTGTTCAGTGAGCTTGAATTGTACAGGCTTCATTGCTAGTTCTGCATTTTGGCTCGCTAGACGCCAGATATGTTATTTGCGGTGCAGAGTATGTTAAAGAGAAAGTGCTTTCAATATGCAGGCATAAAAAAAACAGGCCGAAGCCTGCCTTTTTTGTTTGCAGCTAAATAATTAAGCTTTAGATTGTTTGCGACGAGCAAAGCCAAGTCCCATCAACCCGAGGCCAAATAGGGCAACTGAGGCAGGTTCTGGGATTTCAGTAATGTCCTGAACAAATACCACTAGGTCATTGGCGTCAAAGTCGGTTCCATCCTCGAATCCGACGATATAGTCGTCGTCTTCCCATAGTACGCAATCGCTTAAGTGCTCGAGGTCACAACCAAACGTTGTTTCGCTTCCAAGATCCAGATACTGATCTTGGCCCTGAATGGCAACGAAACGCTCTATGCCGCCATTCATTGAGGCGTCAGAATAAATCTTGCTGTTTCCGTGTCCCAGATAGAAGCCAAACTGATCAGAGGAGAAGTCCACATCTGTATCGACATTGTTAACATATACGCTGTAACTGCCGCCTTGAAGTCGAAATGACACCTGATCGCTATTACTATCGGAAACTCCACTGTCACTGCCTACAAATAGTTCAACGGATTCGCTGCCGTTAAAAATACCAAAGCTTTGTGAGCTTGCACCATCAGTAATTTCTATCAGAAAAGTGGCCGAGCTATTATTGCTGTCTGGAGAAGAGGTAAAATAAGGGCTTGTAGTTGCCTGGGTGACATCGGTGTCACCAATAACGTCTATAGCATCCCCGCTGACCATCATGCCGTTGATGATTTCATTCAGGTTCGCCTCTGATCCATCGTTGACAACAAGCGCGCTCGCGCTGGTGGAGGCTGCAACAAGGGCTGCAGCCAGAAGGGTCTTTTTCATATCCATGTGTATCTCCTAATGTAAAGAGTGGTCTGGGAGTGTAGCCAGGCTGTCTTCTTTTGAGACCCTTGGTTTTCCGTCCCAGCCTCGCGGCTGGTTTGGCTTTTTCCCTTGGTAAATTTGTAGTGTTATTCAATTTTTCTAAATCGCAAGATAAAGCAAGCAATATTAAGGCCAAAACTCTACTACTTTGATTTAAAAGGATTTTAATGGCGACTTTATTTGCTGGCGGTAGAGTCTGTAAAAAAATCCGACATTGCTTGCCTGGTATCGCAGGCAGTTTTTCAGCCGTATTCTACGTGACGACGTTTATTTTTGCACTAATACAATTGTGTTATTGGTGCATTTGTTGTAGGTGCTGCTGGATATCTTCGTTATTTGGTGCCAGTGCAGCGGCTTTTTTCAGAGCGTTTAGTCCCTCATCTCGGTTGCCTGTGTTGGCGAGAATCCAGCCGTAGGTGGCCAGTATGGCGGCGTTATTGGGGCTTAATTCAGCCGCTT
>PIVM01000482.1 GCA_003353945.1 Gammaproteobacteria bacterium | reverse complement strand
TGTGTAACCGCTCCGTCATAGCTGCGTCATCAAACTGAGCCTAAACCGTTTTACACAACAGTGGGCCATCTAAATGTTGGCTCAGTGGGTAGACTGATCCCAATGATGAGTTGCAAAATACAGGGTAAAGGTTTTACCTAATCTTGTGAACTTGCGCAACTTAACACACACCATTGTTGTACAGGTCTACTCAGACTGCCTGTGCTACGTAACAGTGTGGGATCCCAAGCAGTAGCCTTTGGAGCGCTTGTCGCAGTCTTTCGGAGCTCACTCAACGATGATCAGAGGGTAATTTTACAGCTTCTACGATCACTCAATACTATCTGGACTTCAGCCTGCCTACTAAGGAAGTAAGGGATAACCAAGAGCACGCGCGAGATAAACTTGTGTATGAGTAAGGAAGGAATTGTACCGAGGACCACCCATTATTTAAGTTAAGACTGGATAATTTTAGCAAACGGGATTTGAATTCTTTTTTTCGAATTTAAATTTAAAATCATTGGGATTTTGAGAGTAGGAGATGGGCGTGGGAATAACAGAAAGAGCCATTAAGATAATACCTTTCAGTGGCGCTGAAGGTGGGTGGCGAGAGTGGAGTGCGAAATTTCTTGCGAGAGCAAGGCTACATGGATATATAGAAGCTCTTCAGGGTACCTTAATGGTGACACCTGAAGATAAGCCCCAACCGACCCAAATGAAATAGTTGCAAGAGATTTGAACATGTACGCGTACAGTAATTTAATATTGAGTTGTAAAGGAGTCCCTTTCTCTATAGTGAATGGAGCCAAAACAGACGCGCTCCCGAATGGAGACGCAAAATTGGTTTGGAAGGCCTTGAAAGAAAAGTATCAGGTAGAGAATGCAGCAACTAAGATTGAACTAAAGAACAGTTTTCTCAAAAGATCATGAGAAGGGGACAAGATCCAAACGAATGGTTCATGGAGTTGGACCATTTAAGGAACCGCCTCCATGCGATGAAAAGTCTCATTCAAGATGAAGACTTGAAACGGCATACACACCGTAGGTGTAAAACTAGTAGAGATGGCACGTCACGGCGCTCGGTTTGCCGTATTGAAACACCCCCCGTGAGTGATTGTTCCGCTTAGGCTAAACGTAAAGGGGAACTAAGATGTTCCTTCCGACACGTGAATCCCCCCCCCCTGCTCTTTCATGTTAATTATAATATTATACTCTCTTCTCTTTTGCTATGATCGCACCAACTTATCAATATCACATACCTCAAGTAGTGCTATGTTCTCTCCAGCGTTATCACATCGAAGGAACTTCGTTAGGTGTCATTTATTTTTAATTTTCATCAAAAAATTATCCAATACTTCTGCAATACAATCCTTACTATTTCTAAAGAAACTCCACTTATATCTCGTCGCATCATCCACTATAAGTATCCAGTTCTTGGATCCTCAAAGACTAGTATATTGAATGGTTGATGTATCTATAAATAATCTTTCATATGTATCGCGGTGTTCGTATCTGGATCGCAAGACACGAGACTCTTCCCACCGCCAACCGTTGCACCGAGAATAGCAGTACAGCAGTCACACAAACAGTTTATTCACTAGTTAACAGTCCCTACTTAGGACACGCGAAGAGTGAAGAAGAACGAGTGGTTGTGATATAATCTAGGCTGTCAGTTGCACGCTGTCAGTTATACTTTTTTAACTGCTGCGTCATACTGCGTCATCAAATTGAGCCTCGTCCGTTT
>PIVM01000178.1 GCA_003353945.1 Gammaproteobacteria bacterium | reverse complement strand
TACACCGCATGTAAATGATCGTGATTGGCAGCAATGGGTTGTTTTGCGGGGTTTGCTGACCGGGCATGTCTACTGTTGGGCCGTGACCGAGAGTGTGCATTGAGAGTCGAATTCACCGATCAATATGATCTGGTAAAAAGAATTTTTGTCCTATTGAACTGGTTTCAGACTCTCTCGAACTAACCCAATTTAGAGTAAGCAGACATTGAGGGTTTTCTTGCTGCAAGGAATTTCGTTTGTTCGAGGATTGGTATGTGTTACAAAACAGCCTCTAAAAAACAAAACCTGATCTTACGACACTAAAAAGCAGCCGTTCATGGACGAGTACATTTCTATCCCATTGATCAAATTAAATTCGTTACGACCCCTTTAACGATGCAGATCCAGCGGTGCGAGCCTCCTTGGAAATCGAGGGAGCGATTGACGTTGTGTTTAATTACTTGGGTCAAGTGGCTGGTGTACAAGATGGGGCCGGTATTCTGGTCGATGACATTACCCAGACTGAGGGTCCATTGAGTGTTGCCCGTGAATCATCGGGTTTAGGTCGTGCATTGGAAAACCACCGTAGTATTGGGCTTGAATTTAACGCCTTGATCCATGGTGGTGTCTTGAACGCTACATTTAGCTGTAGTGCTAAACATGACCAGCAAAACAGCCTTCAGAAATTGGCCGATAGCTTTATTGATGTATTAAAGGCGATCATAGCACACTGTCTGCGAGTCCAATCGAAAGGTTATACATCCTCGAATTTCCTATTGGCGCCATTGGAACAGCCGGAAATCGACCTATTATGATGGATGCGAAGACCTATATTCCCAAGATTGAATGTGAATCTGACGAGAAAGCGAGTAAAATTCCTGAATATTTAAATGACAATAAATGATGAAAAATACTATTGCGTTTTTTGCTACCCATAAAGTTGCTGCGAACTTATTAATGGTTTTAATGGTTCTTGTTGGCATCTGGGCGGCAAAAAATTTAAATACCCAGGTCAATCCCACCATTGAATTTAGCTATGTTCAAATCATGGTTGAATGGCCTGGTGCTAGTGCAGAAGATGTGGAGAGGCAGTTGGCACGTCCCATTGAATATGCATTGCATGGTATGGACCATTTAATTACGATCGATTCAATAAGCCATCAGGGCTATCTATCTTTAATGTTAAAATTTAACAGAGAGACCCAAATTGGAGCAGCACTTGATGAGGTCAAAACAAGAGTCTCTACCATCCGTAATTTGCCAGAATATGCAAAGTCGCCTGAAATTCGTCAGTATGTTTTCAAAGAGCCTATTGCATCAATCTTGGTAACGGGTCGAGGTGATGCGCAGGATCTCATTTCGATCGTGAGAGAAATGGAAGCAGACCTGCTCAGTAGAGGTATCGAAGACATTGAATTTAATGGGTTGCCTAAGCGTGAGATGGCAATTCAATTGGATGCGAATAGCATTTATGAGTTAGGTTTGAGTCTCGATCAGTTGGCAGGACAAATCGCTCCCCAGATCACAACGATTCCTGGTGGAAAAATTGGCCTTGGTGATACAGAAAAAATGTTACGAAGTCCTAATAAAAACCATACTGCTATGGAATATGAAGGGCTCCCTATTCGAACGGTCTATGAAGATAATCTAAGTCGTTTGCAGGACTTTGCCACAATCGAACTGCGGCCGATAAAAAATCAGGTTGAAGTTCGAAATCAAGGGCATGCGGCAATTGAAATGCAGCTTAAAAGAAATCCAAATTCGGATACATTAGTATCAGCACGTATTCTTAAAGAGTGGCTGAAGAAGATCCGACCTGAGCTACCCGACGGTGTTAATCTGAGAGTTTATAAGGAGTATTGGCTTTACGTTAGTGAGCAAATATCAACCATCTTATACAATGGTTTCATTGGGCTTGTTCTGTTGATGGTTACTTTGATGATATTTCTTAATGTGCGTGTCGCATGGTGGGTTGCGTTAGGTATACCCGTATCTTTTGCGGCGGCACTCTACGGTTTACAACTGGCAGGCGGTAGCATCAATGTTACAAGTTTGCTGGCATTTATATTAGCTTTAGGTGTTGTTGTGGATGATGCAATTGTCGTATCAGAACATGCAGTTGCGAAGTTCAATGATGGCCTTTCTGCTCATGAAGCTGTGTTATCTGGGGCTAACACGATGGCTTATCCTGTGCTCGCGTCTTCTCTCACTACTATCGCTGCCTTTTCGCCAATTTTGATGATTGGTGGACCGCTTGGGCAGTTGGTTACCACTATTCCGATCGTAATGATCTGTGTCATTATCGCTTCTCTAGTTGAGTGCTTTCTGGTTTTGCCTCATCATCTGAAAAGTTCTTTGTTAGCAGTTAAAGATGATGATGAAGGTAGATTTAGAAAATGGTTTGACCATGAATTTGACCGATTTAGGAATAATGTTTTTAAACCCATCCTGCATATGTCTTTGAATAACAGAAGTATAACATTAAGCATTACAGCTGCGCTTTTCCTCGCAAGTATCTCATTAGTAGCCGGTGGTCGTGTAAATCTCGATTTTACATTTGGATTTAGCCCGGAGTATTTGCACATGAATATGCGATTTGCTCAAAATACAAGTGATTCTGACAAGAAGAAATTTATGGACCGTGTAGAAGCAATGCTTGTTGAAACGAACGAAGAATTTGGTGGAAACATGATGATTTTGCATGTGATTAGGGATAAACAAGCATCGTTCAATCGTGAATTGGAGGAAGGTGTACTGTTTAGCTCTATTGAAGTTGAGTTACATCCACCAAGTGAGCGGAGTGATGAAGTTAGTAATAAACAGTTTCTAACCAGCTGGAAAGGCAAACTTCAAGTGCCAGCGTTCGTTGTAGATTTGCAAACGGAAATTATGGGTGGAATAGGCGGTGGGATTCCACCCATAACCTTTCTTGTCAAAGGTAAGGAGCTTGATCAAGTTAAATGACCACCGGCAAAGCCGGTGGCTTAAACGGGTGAGCCCCTCGAAGGGGCAAAATGTGAGTCGCTAAAGCGACAGGTTTATCTGGTCAAAATACTTATCTCGCTCATCTTGAGCCCTGATATATTCTCTCACCATTTGCTCATCCAAACCGACGGTAGAAACAAAGTAACCTCTAGCCCAAAATCTTTCGCCCTTAAAGTTCCTTGCTTTCCTGCCATATTGCCGTGCAATCATGATTGCGCTCTTACCTTTGATGTAGCCTATCACTTTTGAAACAGCATATTTTGGTGGAATACTAATACAGATATGAATGTGATCCCCCATTAAATGCCCCTCTTCGATTTTACTTTCTCTGTGACTTGCCAGTTCGTGAAGCATTTCTCCAAGATGCTTCCTCAGCTCACCATAAACTACCTTTTTCCTATACTTTGGTATGAACACAACATGATACTTACAATCCCATCTTGTATGTGCAAGACTTTTATAATCTCTCATTAGTACTGTCCTATATTGCTTTTGGTCGAGCGACACAGGATAGATAGACCGTGGGAACGGTCAAACCTTTGAGAGTCCCCCGGCAAAGCCGGGGGTTTACCTTATTTAATTAGACAAGCAGTTGACGTATTACAAAGCGAACTAGCAGTATATCCTGGAGTAAATAATGTCACACATGATTTGGACTATGACCAAGAAGAATTTGTGGTTGAGTTAACTGCTGAGGGTTATAGTTTGGGGCTAACTGTTGCAGAAGTTGGCAGGCAGTTAAGAGCTGCCTATGATGGAAAAATTGTTCAAATAATTAATTCTGGCGGAGAAGAAATCGAAGTGAGGTTATCTTTGACAAACGCCAATAGGGAAAATGTCCTTGATATCAATCGTCTTCCAATCGTTATAGATTACGGAAAGGTTGTCCCGCTTAATGTGGTGGCTGCAGTCTATCCTCGCCAGGGTATTAAGAAAATAAAGCATAGAAATGCTGATTTAGCCGCAAAGGTTCTCGCCGATGTAGATAACAATATAACTAACGAGAGGGAGATCATTCACGAGCTTCAAAAGAGCTCAATACCACTAATAGAAAGTGCTTATAATGTAGATATATCATTGGGCGATTTCAGTTTAGAAAAAGAGGAGCAGCTAGAGAAGCTTAAATTGGGAGCGATCGTGTCATTAGTATTAATTTACGTAGTGCTCGCATGGGTATTTTCCTCATATACATGGCCGCTTGCTGTAATGTTTACAATTCCTTTGGGATTGATAGGTGCCATTTTTGGTCATTGGGTGATTGGGATCGATTTTACTGTACTGTCAATATTGGGTTTCTTTGCATTGTTTGGCATTGTGGTCAATGACGCAATTGTCTTGATTACCTTTTATAAGGAGATGAGAGGTAAAGGAGTGCCAACTGATGAAGCAATTGAATTGGCTGCATGTCAGAGATTCAGAGCAGTATTATTAACCTCAGTAACAACGATTGTAGGTCTCTCAGCGATCTTTTTTGAAGATTCTCAATTAGCAGATTATGCTTTACCCCTGCCAGTTACCATTTGTGCTGGTTTGGCTTTTGCTACAGTTTTAACTTTGATTATTGTTCCGGTTTTACTTTCAGTTATTGAGTCAATGAACGCATCGCTGGGCAATAAAAAAATGACTAAGATGTTGGTTGGTTAATTGTGGTGGATATTCGAGGTTATTTTGAACAATAAAGATAGGTATTATAGGAAAGTTAAAATATCAATTATCGTATTCCTTTCCGGGCTAGCTGTTTCTGTATTTTTACTCGCAACTAAGCCAAAGATAGAAACCATAGGTGCAGGGGAAACTGCGGTACCGGTTTCAGTAATTTCGGTTAAAAAGGAAAGTATTCATCCTGTGTTGCGCGCATACGGAAAGGTTAATTCAGAAAACCTAACAAAAATATCTTCCGCAATTTCAGCTATTGTAAGTGAGATTTCGGTTAAAGAGGGAAATTTTGTAAAGAAGGGAAACACACTAATAATTTTAGACAATAAAGATGCAAGTCTTCTATTGGCCGAACGAATAGCCATACTATCTAATGCCGAGAATGTACTGGCTGAGGAGATGCGATCAAGCAAAAGTGACAGGCAGAGGCTTAAATACCAAAGGGAGGCGTATAATCTTCAAAAAGATAGGTTGTTGGCTATTGAATCGTTGAAAAACGGAACCCATGCTACTGAAGATATGGTGCGTTCAGTACGCATAGAGCTGTATTCGATGGCGATCGAACTCGAAAGAAAAGCGTCCTATGTGGATGGGCATTACCAGAGGGTAAAGCAGCTTGAATCAAAGATTGAACTGGCGAAGGTCCAATTGCAACAGGCAAAAATTAACTTAGATAGAACAATAATTCTTGCGCCCTATGACGGCAGAATTGTTGATGTTAATGTTTCACTGGGTGATAGAACCCTGATTGGAGCTACATTAGTGAGTATGTATGATGCCAATAATATGGTGATAGAAGCACGGATATCACGTGATCATGCAGCTACATTACAGTCTTCATTGAGCATGCCGGATCGGCTTATAAGTCATGTGAAAGCGCATAACCTGCGTATACCCATTACCCTTGATCGAATAGGTGATTCAAAGATTAATGAGAGTGTGTATAGTAAAGTTGCTTTTTTTAATGCTAACAACAAAGGTGGATCTCTCGATGTTGGTCAATTCGTTGACCTTCAAATAACCCTGCCCATTGAGCAGGATGTATTCCTCGTGCCAATTGAGGCAATCTATAACGGGAGAAAAATCTACATCGTGAAAGATAATAAACTACATTCAATATCTGTTAAACGAGCAGGCGAATTCGTAAATGGGCGCCAAGAACAATATCTAGTACGATCTGATGAAATTGGGAGTGGTGATCTAATTGTATCCCGCAAATTAGATAGGCCTATTGACGGCGTGCTTGTTGATGTTATAAATTCGGATCTTTCAGTAATGTCCGTGCGTAAATAACTGCTCCAAAGGGATGCTGCCACTTAGATGCAAGGCGGGGTGGTATGAAGTGTATTTATTGGAAGTGCAGGGGATTACAACATGATTTGTATCCGATTTCTCAGAAAAATCTCTAACTATTTAGTTCTACAAAAATACCTATGATAAAGTTGGATTGAACCAATACTGTAACTGTATAACGAGACCATGGGGTTTCGTTATACAGCTGTTATATTTCTGCATTTGAAACAAAGGTGTTTAAAATGATTGTTTATCACCATATCGCGAATAGGCGTAGGGTTAAGACGTCTTTCTGCGTAATAATGGCAACAATATTTGGCCCTTTAGCACTATCTTTTGCCCTTATCACTAAACCATAGATTTCCACTTATGACTATCAAAGATACCTATAAATTAGTTATGTACCTTTATTTGATATTTTGGCTTTCAATATTAGTAAGTGTTGCACTGTATTCTTTAGAACTTGATAGCCAAACCCATTTAGTAACTTATGCTCTAACAGTCATCCTATTATCAATTCTAACGCTGGGTGCCAACATCAAGCTCCACCTAATGGCAAAAAAAAATGCTCCGGGCGTCAAAACCGTAGGAATAAAAGCTACAATTTTTTCTAGCTTAGTATTTACACCCATAGAGGCAGTCATTGTGTTCCCAGTTATTAATATGTGCCGCACTCACAAAGCGATCTTTGGAAATGGTTAAAATAGCTATGGTTGGAATACCGGTCGCCCGGGAGATTCACTGTATTCCTAATCGATAAAAACGTTCAGAGCTTCGGTTTTTTAAAGGTTATGCGGTACAAATTGATGTGTCCCAAAATAAAACCAATTTCGGATAACATTAGATATTTGTTATATTGTTGAAATGTTGTATCACCATATAACTTAATCGCTTTTGACTTGTTATTTATCAGCCTTTCTCTCCATGCCGCACATGTTTTTGCATAATCCAAACGATCATTTCTTACAAGTTGTCTGGCGTCAACTATCGTGGCCGGTTTCGCGACAATTAGGATGGCCGCTTAGTTGTCTTACTCCTGCTTGAACTGTTTTTGGCTAGTTGGTGTGCTTTGCGGTAACTTTCACCTT
>PIVM01000177.1 GCA_003353945.1 Gammaproteobacteria bacterium | reverse complement strand
AACAAAATGGCTAATAGTGTGTTCGTTCAAACTGTTATCACAGAACAAGGGGTTGCTTTTGACTGCCTTAAGCTCCGGCCTTCGGCCTCCACTTAAGGCAGCAAAAGAACCCGGCGTTATACGTTGAAGAGACCGTTCTACGCATTTGAATCGAAGCGAATATTAATTACTTTATCACCCCAATATTTTTCAGGAATGGATAAAAGGAACTGAGAGGCATGAGCGGAGGCCAAACAAAAAATGCAGCGTTAACAACTGCTTTAGCCTTTCACTACCAGATGCTGATTGGCTTAGACAAGTGCTTTTCGCTTGAAGAAGGGCAGTCGGTTTGGTTTGAAAAAGATGGTGATGTCAGTCTGATTTCGCCAGATGCATTGGCATCCACTCAAACTGAAGTAAAAGACTACGCAGCACCACTCACTGACCACCACGAAAACCTTTGGAAAACGCTCAAGAATTGGCTGGCTCCAGAGTTTGACCATACGAAATACGGCGTTCTAGTGCTGCACACCACTCAAGCATTTGGCACGACAACACGCCTAAAGGACTGGAATACAATAAGTTACGAGCAACGATTGGAAGTGCTTAAAGCTATTTTTTCAGAACGTACCGATGAGCAGCTTAATGCTGATGAACCATCTGACGTTATTAAACTACAGAAAGCAGTAATGGCCTCTGAAGAATTATTACTTAAAAGTGTACTTGGTAAGGTCACCTTATTTACACAAGCAGATAACGCGCAAGATTTGGAAAAACAGATTCATTCTAAACCAGTAGGCATTCCAAGAAACAACCTAAAAAGTTACCTTCATGGGCTTGTTGGTTTTGTATACGCAGAAGCAACGCAGCAATCTTGGAGCATTAAGCACCATGAGTTTGTAGCGAAATGTGAAGAATTAACGGCGCTTCTTTGCAAAAAAGAGTTCACCTTTCCGGTTTTTTCAGGTTATGAGGCGTCTGAGCTTGAAGTTGAGTCGCACCAAGACAGACCGTTTGTACAAAAAATAGCTGAGATTGAGCATCACGAAATGATACCTGATGCTGTAGGTAACTGGCTTGAGCTTCAAAACTCACTGATAGAAGAGCTTCACGAATCTGCGCTCTATAAAGATAAAACGATTACTTATCAGAACCAATTGGTTAGAAAATATAAGCTTTCCCATTCAAGTGCTCAACTTGAAGCAACAGATGTAATTAAAAGTTCAAAATTGCTTTACAACAAAACCATAGGCGAACAGCCTTTGAATATGGGTAACGATATACCGCCTATTGAATACAAAAATGGCCTGATACACGACGCAATGGATGATGAAGAACGTGATTTAAAATGGAAGGTTGAGCCATGAGCAGTATTGTCGATGCCCTGTACGAATTAAAGTACCATCCGTTTGAGTATGGGCCCTACCTAGCTTCATTTTACACGGCCATGGATGAGTCAGAAAATAACCTTCTATTAGCCCCTTTGGTCATCCCGCTATGCAGCCATCAAATTTTCGGTAAAAAGATTTCGGGTGCTGTATTTGGGGATAAAAAACAAAGCTCTATTTGGTCTATTTTCGATGATCGAACAAAACTCTATGATCTGCAAGATCGAGTAGACGCATTTCAAACATTAACCGAACAATGCATTCAATATTGTTTAATCAATGACTGGTTATCTGTAAGCGAACAAAATTTGTCCCTTCGCGTATACGATGGTTCTGATTCAAACTTTACCAGTCAAAAAACTTCAGAAAAGTTAGGTCGATTATTCAGTGGTCACTCAGTGGTCGAGATTTATGCGTTTTTAGGAGTGAAGCCGCGATGAAAACATTAATTCATGAAATTGGCGTTATTGACAAACAAGGAAACAGGCACCCGGTTAATTTTAAAAAGGGCCTGAATGTTGTTACCGGTAAGTCATCGACGGGAAAAAGTGCGTTAATTGAAATTTTTGACTATTGCTTTGGCAGTGGCGAAAACACCATTCCCAAAGGCGTTATTACCACAAGTGCCGCAATTTATTATGTTGCACTTGCAGTTAACGAACAAGATATGGTTGTTGCGCGTGATCCTGAGATTACGTCGAAAGCTTTTTTTCGTCGTGTCGAGACATTCAATTCCGCCGATATCGTCCGTGATTATTTTAGTAGCACTTATTTCCGCCCATTAGTCGAGTTTAAGAAGCATCTAAGAGAATTTTTCTTAGATATAGATGATGTGGATGAATCTTTAGCTGCCCGAGCTAATCGGCGGTTTAATCAAAAAGCGGCAACACCATCTATACGCAGCTTTTCATCGTTTATGCTTCAGCATCAAAACCTTGTTGCTAATAAACATGCGTTGTTTTACCGATTCGATGAAAAGGAAAAGCGAGATCAGGCAATTGAACATACCAAGATCTTTTTAGGTCTCGTCGATCAAAAATTCTTTCACCTATCACAAGAGAAAGAACGATTAACCGCAGATATCAGGCGTTTGGAGCGCCAGAAAGAAACGAACAAGCGCACCTCTGAAAGCTATAAACAAAAGGTTGGCCCAGTTTTGAGTCAGTTGTATGCATTGATGGGGTTTCAGGATGAACCGCTATCATTGGAAAAGGTACTTCGCCACCCACAAGATGCTAAAGATCAACTCGACGGCATTATAGTACCCGAGAAAATTAACTATAATTCCGATGCTATTACCGAACGATACAATCAGTTGAAACTGGCCCGTAACCAAAAAGCGATTGAATTAAGGAAGTTGCAGCGCCAAGCTTCGTCAATTAATAAACATATTCAAGAAGAAGAACGGTTTGTTGATAACGTCAAGCAGTTTAGCGCACCTAAGCATGTTCATATATCTGCTTCTATCTGTCCGTTTTGTCATACTGAAAAAGACACCTTGCGAGAAAGTGCAGAAAAACTTCAGCAAGCCATCACTAAGGTATCGGGTAACCTTGCACAAGCTCGACCGATGAAAGCAAAATTTGAATCGTCATTGGTCGATGTGCAACGCAATATTGAGGTCGTCAGTAGGGCATTGACCGAGTTAAACCAACAAATAACGGAAATTGAAAAAACAGAAAAGCAGTTGGCAGAACAAAAGAGCCTGTATGAAAGCGTTTTGATGCAGAAGGCTAAGCTTTTTGCACTTCTCGACACCCTTAATATGGCCGACGATGCGGATCTTGAGAAGCAAATCAAAGGTCTAAGTAAACAGATAAATAAAATCAATAAAGACCTTAAAAAATACGATGTACAAAAAGGGTTAGAAAACGCTTCAGCTAAGGTAAACGGATATATGGCCGATATTGGTAGTCACTTCGAATTTGAAGCTAGCTACAAGCCTATCAATCTTCACTTCTCGTTTGAAACGTTCGACCTATATCATTTGACTCCTGAAAACGAAAAAATTTATTTACGGTCAATGGGTAGCGGCGCAAACTGGCTGTACTGCCACGTTACGTTATTTTTAGCTTTGCATAAATACTTTGCTGAACTGGGTGATAAATGCGCCATCCCTTCAATACTATTTTTAGATCAGCCGACGCAAGTGTATTTTCCTAACTTTAACCGTGATACATCTGAGAACTTCGAAGAGCAAAAGAGCCAGGAAGCGGAGCAGCGAACGAAAAAAGAAAGACCCGTTGATGAAGACATCAAAGCCGTTGAAAACTTATTCAGCCGACTTTCGATTTATTGCAATGAACTTGAGTTGAATGACGGCTTTAGTCCACAAATTATCGTGACTGACCACGCGGATAATTTGACATTGTCTAATGGGGTATTATTCGAGTCTTTGGTTCATGGTAACAGGTGGCGAATGCGCGGCTTGATTAATCCTATTCAAGAATAATTAGACGCTATGAATCGTATGGGCCAGTTACGAGAGCTGAATCAGATTGATGCAATGTTTTATTATAGCTGTTTGAGATAGAAGAGTGTTGCGTATAACAAGGTGCTGCTACGGAAAATTTACTCGCTGGCGCTCCTAAATTTCCGCAGAGCACGGCGTTAGGCAGCTTTCCATTGTGTCAATCAACAACTCTGACCATATTGTTACTGGAAAAAAAGATAGGAGCTATCCCATGAAAAGACGACAATGGGTATGGGGTGTAGCGCTCGTGATGATAGTGCTTGTCACATCCCTTTATTACGTTGCAATGCCTGCCTTTGTGCAGAGCCAGACGACACGAGTTGCCTACGATCGTTTTGTTAGTGGGAATGATTCATTTAAAGGCGCGCAATTCTGCAAAACTTGTCACCCTAAGCATTATGAGCAGTGGAGCCAATCAATGCATGCTCAAGCATTTACTGAACCGCACTTTGTAGCCCATGCCGAGAGGTTGAGCTGGTCAATGCCGTTAGAGAGATGCCTCTACTGCCATGCGCCGCTCGTGAAGCAAGGAGTAGCAAACCATGAAGGTATTACCTGCGAAGTATGTCATGGTCCTGGAATGACGCATGCGGTTGTGCGTGACGTGTGTGACAGTTGCCATAACCAGCCAATGGGCGAGACTCAACCAGAGCCTTCTGAAATAATTTCGAGCACGGCGCTGGAATTCGAGCATAGCGCCGCAAAGCGTGACGGACTGACGTGCCCTGACTGTCATATGCCCAAGCGAGACAAAGTGAGTTTTCATGGTTTTCGGGGCTCGCGCATAACACCAGAGTCATTTAAAGATGTGGTACGCGTTGAGAGCATTGAGCGAAGCGGCGCTCAAGTTCTGGTGACGGTCAAGAATACCGTAACAGGTCATTGGGTTCCAACAGGTACACCGGCAAGTGTGCTGTTTCTGGAAGTGGCAGGGTACAACGCTGAGGGGCAAGCGGTCTATGAAGATATGTATCGTTTTGAAAAGAGTGTCTACTCTTTTCGCTACATGCCGATGGTTGTGGCTGAAGACACAAGATTAAGAGATGGCGAACAGCGTGAAGTAACATTCAATGTGCCTCCAACCGTTGTCCGTATGAATGCGACACTAAAACTCAAGCGGCGTCCAATGATCCTATGGGACAAAAATATTTCTGAATTCGTGATCCACCAAAGAGATGCGGCTATCAAATGAGCGTAGTGATTATGAAGAGGCAAATAGTCGTAAGTTCATCTAGATTTCAACACATCAGTGGGCTTCACTCTTGGTGCGAAACGCAATTTATGCCTAACACAAGTTGCTGCACCGGACTACGCAAGCTGTCACGATTTTTTCAGAGTAAAAATGCACGCCAATTTGCTACGCAGGTGAATACGAAAACACTTTTAATGGTATTTATAATGTTTGCTTGGACTAATGCATTTGCAGAATCATGTGTAGTAAAGGTTGAGATCGTGAATCAATCGGAAAAAGATGCTGTAGTGATACTTAGCTTACATAGCAATGATTTGCAGATAGATGATTACAACAGCTTATCCTTAGGAATACTGAGTGTTGCAAAATTGAAAAATGAAGAGACCGGGACTGCACATTTTGGAGTTATTTGTGGGTTTTCTGAAGATTCAAGCGACCATCTGGTCAGTTATAGCGTAAAAGGAACAACAAAATTTCACAGTGTAAAGTATAAAAACGGACTGAAGGTTTTTATTAAATAAATTGCCTAACAAGGCAATAAACTCGGATTTGAAAAAGCTCCGGCCAACAAAGACGGCCTCCACTTTTTCAAACCGGTTATTGCGGCGTTATACAAAGGAGATACAGTGAGTTTATCTAAATTTGAAGAGTCAAGAAAAAATATAATGAAGTATCTTGGGTCTTCTGAGAGCGGCGCCTTGGATAAAGAGCCAAATGAATATTTTGGAATGTTTGTATGTGCTGAAATATTTGGCAAGCTATATTTTGACTTCAATGCTTTCGAAGCTGAATATACTCCGAAAGAAGTCGCAACGTTATTTATAGAAAATACGGACGTTGATCATGATGTGACAGAGAATTGGGATGGAGAGGTTTGTAAAGTTAAAGTAAAAAGTAGTGAGACTTACGAGATCCTAGTGAAGGACCTCGATAGTTATAAGGATTTACGAGAAGAAATGATAAGTTATGTTGCGAAGAACTCATCATATTGTGTAATCACTTTGCCACCTGTAGGAATGGGTGAAGCATCGTACGCAGTGATTCCGAAGGCCATAGAGGCTGATACAAATATTCTGATTGAGAATTTCTTACCAGTAGACTATTTAATAAGGGTAGCTGAAGCAGGCTCTGAAGAAGGATTGAATGCCTTATTACAATGTTCACCTGATCCAGATAAGTATGCTAATGAATTATCCGACTCAGGCGATAGACCAATTTTTGCAGCCATTAGAACCAAAGATTTAGGCTTTGTTAAAATTGCCATGGAACTTTCTTCCCCTTTCCTAAAGAATGACAAAGGTGTAACTGCAGTAAAATATGCAGAAGACTATTTTTCCGACAAAGAAGTAAACGAATTGTTTGATGAATGGGAGCCTAATGATTGGCCAAATGTATAATAAAAAGTTATCTTCCTATCCGAAAACAAAGGAGGCATAAATGAAACAGTACGTCATTATGGGTCTATTAATATTTTCTTCATGTATTGTCATGGCATCAGATAAAAAAAATAACCCCGAGTCGCAGAAAGCAGCTCAGGCATGGCTTGATTCAACAAATGAGTGTATCCATGATGTGAGAGATAGAAACATCACATATAGGCGCTCTCATTTCTGTCGAATGTCGGTCGCGAAAATGCATGTTTATCTAGACAGTTTCCAAGGCATGTTCACCAATCCAGATCCTAAGGCTGAAATGCTATCGCTTCAAGCACAAAAATACCTATGGATGGCTGTTGCTATCTCGGCCACTCCACTAGAAAAAAGGCACGGCTTAAATATCGATGCATGGAGATAGCTTGAAAGATAACAAGTCAAGGCAGCAACGCCACTTCGTGGCTGGACGCGCTAACGCGCGCCGCTGCTTGAGGAATTCTGTGCCTAAAGAAAAAGGGTTTATCGTGAGCTGCAACGGTCAGCTTGGGTAAGGGCACAATTGAAGTCAGCAATCCAACAGAGTAGTTTTTACCACCGCTCTGGTACAGTACGAAC
>PIVM01000481.1 GCA_003353945.1 Gammaproteobacteria bacterium | reverse complement strand
ATCAGAAAGTGGGCAGATGGCAAATTCACCACGGCAGATAACAAAGAGTTGTGGGAGCACGACCCATGCCAAGACAGCCCAAACTTGGAGACGTGGGTACAGGAGGAATTCAACCGTGAGGGAGGCGACACCACTGGGACCCACCTGCCTGGTGCTTGTATGGCATTGGCTTCTAACGAGACCAGTAGCCCCTCCTCCTGGAGACAAGCAATGAACATTCCTGCATGGGAAGATGCCATGAAAAGGGAGGTTAATGAACTTCAAAAGAAAGATGCCTGGACATTAGTACCTAGGCCGAAGAACGCGAAAGTGCTACCTGGAGTTTGGAACTTCAGACTGAAAAGAGACGAACAGGGTAACATAGTAAAATGTAAAGCAAAATGGTGTGTAGATGGATCCCGGGAGGGATTCACCAGGCCCCCCGAAACCATATTTTCACCGGTGGCGGAACTTTCAACGATCAGGATGTTGTTTGCACTTGCAACGCACGGAAAACAAGTAGTGATGCAAGCCGACTTTCCAAATGCCTATGTTAATGCTGACATAGAAGAAGATATATTTGTTTGTCAGCCGAAGGGCTTGGAACAAAAGGATAAGGGTGAATATGTCTGCAAACTAAAGAAAGCTTTGTATGGGTGCCCGATAAGTGGGAAATGTTGGAATAAAACACTTACGAAAGCTTTAGTCTCACTTGGTTTTAAGAAAACACCAATAGACCACTGCCTGTTCCATAGAGAATACAACAGTGTTCAAGATTTGTTAGCGATTTATGTTGATGACGTTTTGGTGACAAGCAGTAAAGGAGCTGAAGGAGCAGCTATAGTCTTGGACGAGTTAAGTAAAGTTTTTGAATTAAAGAAATTGGGGAAGGCTCAACATATATTAGGGATTGGTATCCACCAAAACGAAAAGGGAATCCTCTTGGAACAGAGTGCGTACGCATATACCATACTTGAGGAAGCAGATTACCTGGACGCCAAGGTTAGGAATACACCTTGGGATTGCCACCTTGAAAGGAATGGCGATAAGTTAAATGATGCCGAAGCTACGAGGTTTAGGCGAGTACTCGGGCAACTAGCGTACTTAGCCAACGGAACTCGACCGGACCTTACTTGGGCAGTGTCGAGACTGTCGTCTGAGATGTCATCGCCGACTCAAGAAGCTTGGGAACGTATTAAAAGGCTCCTAAGATACCTAAACAGAACCAGGGAATTAGGGCTCCAATATAAACCTGATAAGGAAGAATTACGACTAGAGACTTTTGTTGATTCATCATGGGCTGTAGATCCCATAAAGAAAAGGAGCGTGACTGGATTCATCATATACTTAAATGGTGCAGCAATCCTTTGGAAAAGTAGACTGCAAGATACCGTAGCAGATTCAGCCAATGCTGCTGAATACATTGCATTGTTTGACTCCGCCAAGGCTACAATGGGGCTGAAGCACTTGCTTGAATTAATAGGCCAAGACACAAAACGGGCCAGCAAGATTTATGAAGACAACGACGGGATAAGGAAATTAGCCATGGATGGGATGGGACAGAAGAAATGCCGCCACCTGGATATTAAGTATCATGCTGTGCAGCACTGGTGTGAGCTAAAGGAAATAGAAGTGGTTAGAATACCGTCAAACAGGCAGCCTGCTGATCTTTTGACGAAAGGGAGCCATTCAAGTAAGTTATATTTATATTTTCGATGCTCATTGGGGGTCGTGAATCAAGCATAACTGCTTG
>PIVM01000480.1 GCA_003353945.1 Gammaproteobacteria bacterium | reverse complement strand
TTTAGATATAATGGTTAACACGTTGGCAAAATAGACCTGCCTACCTTGCCAACGTGGGTTAAGTTGAAAAAGGTAACATCCAACAATCAACTCAGAGCCAAAATCAAGGAGGCAGGTCATGAAGAAAACAATAAAGAATATCGGTTTAGATGTCCACAAAAACTCAATCTCAATTGGAATAGCAGATGAGGGGCGTGATGGCGAAGTCAGATATTACGGTAAAATTGATAACGATATGAATCAATTAAACAAAGTTATTAGGAAACTAATATCGAAAGGGGCTGTACTTCGATTTGTCTACGAAGCCGGACCATGTGGATATGCCATCTATCGCTATTTAACCAAGAATGCTATGGAGTGTGCTGTTATTGCTCCGTCTAAAATTCCACAAAAAAGTGGCAATCGTATTAAAAATGACAGGCGAGACTGTCTTTCTTTAGCCAGGTTGCATCGGGCAGGTGAGCTTACTCCTGTATATGTTCCAACCGAGGAAGATGAAGCCCTAAGGGATTTAGTTCGGGGACGAGAGGATGCGACCCGTGCGCTTCGGACAGCAAAGCAAAGACTCGGAGCATTCCTGCTTCGTCACGACATTGTTTATTCCGGAAAAACAAAATGGACGAAGGCTCATTTCAACTGGTTGTCTGATATCGCGATGTCACATCCAGCACAGCAGATAGTATTTCAAGAATATATCGATACTGTAACAGATTGCAGCAATCGTGTTCAGCGCTTAACTGAGCATGTCCGGCAACAATCTCAGCAAAGCCGTTTGCACGAATTGATTAAAGCGCTTCAGTCGATGCGGGGAATTTCTCTTATTGTTGCCGCTACAATAGCAGCTGAACTTGGCGATCTCACTCGTTTTGAAAACCCTGGAAAGCTCATGGCTTTTCTTGGTCTCATCCCCTCAGAAGATTCTAGCGGTGAGCGAGTGAAAAAAGGTCCGATTACCAAAACCGGCAATAGCCACGTTCGCAAAGCCTTAGTGGAAGCAGCTCATGCCTACCGATTTCCAGCAAGGAAAAGCAGAGCCATTCGTAAACGACAAGATGAACTGTCTAAAGAAGTGATTGACATTTCGTGGAAAGCTCAGTGTCGACTTTGCACACGTTATCAGTATTTAACGGCCAAGGGGAAAAAATCAAATGTCGCAAAAACAGCAATAGCCAGAGAGATTGTTGGTTTTGCCTGGGCTATTGCAAAAACGCTCCCCAGGGCTGCCTAAATTTCGATCATCGGTAGCAGTGAGTGGTTGGGGTGTCAAGGTCAAGCCCTACGGGTACTCGTACCTCGCAACCTTGACACCCCAACCACTCACTGCTCAACCTGAAAGTGGCGATGCGGAAGAGCGCCGCTGGCAGGGCTCAAACAAAAGAGCTGATTTAGCAACTTAACTTTATAGGAGTATTTAAAAACACACAGCCCTTCCAGTTTATCGCCAGGGGCGCGGTCACGGTTAGGAGAACCCTCGAAGGCACTATGGGAATAAGCGGAACAGCTGAAACTCCCGTCTTTAGATTGAGGCAGCTCCACGACGAAGCCAATTCATACGGTACCCAACCCGCGCATATCAGACTGATCAACCGTCGTTAAATGATGCCCCCGCCTCTGGCCATGAGCTGGAAAGATGATAAAACTCAACCTCGTTGCAACCACTGGTAAGCTGGTGGAAAAAGAGGCGATGGACACCTGTTTACTGTTGACAGTGTTAACCATATCAGTGCCTTACTC
>PIVM01000479.1 GCA_003353945.1 Gammaproteobacteria bacterium | reverse complement strand
AAGAGGCTACTATGAGTTTACTCGGAAATTTTTTTGAGGAAGGTAGCTAGAAGACAAAAGTTCACCTCTGAACTTGCGATTGCATTGATGGCATATTAGTCAGATTACTGAGTTCTGAATCTCCTTTTCGATCACTTGGATTAATCCTGGATCTACCGCTTGGTTGAGCACAAAAAACGGCTGCCCATCCATGGCATTGACCCAGTAATCGCAGGTCGCGCGCAAACAGAGTCTTTGCCGTGCGACATGATGTTTCGGTAACTGGGTTTGATACCCGCAATAGACTCGCACGCGACCATCAATGTAGAGTAGTCCAGCACCCTCAGGATCTGCTACCAGCCACTGACGGGCGAGCTCACTGGCCCACTGCGAGGGTTGATCGCCCTGCGATAAATGGCTTACTTTTTGTCGTAGCGTTTTGGCTTCTGGAATACGATCCAAGCCCAGTAGATTACCCCATTCTCCGGGGCGCGCGTAACGTAATGCTTCGATGTTTTTTACGCGGCTTAATGCCATCAACGCCAACAATAGGAAAATACTGTCCAATCGATAATAACCGCGCGGCAGTTGAAAATAGCGCTCTATGCCATTAATCAAGCCATTGACCAGCAACGCAGGTAATGCCAATAGCACACCCGCATGGGCAACATCCAAGACGTGCACAAAAACCGGTTGCACTCCATTGAGTAACCCTAAGCTCGCTGCGACTCGATCTAACTCGTTGGTCGCTCCCATTCCCATTGGCGCTTGGCTATCTTCTACACTGCGTTCACTTTGGGTGCTCGCAAGTGGCGTTATTTGCGTTGAGCCCTTGATACACGCTTTTTTTAATCTGATGGAGTCGTCCACTGGCAATGGCTTTGCGCAAAGTGTCACTCTTGATGCTGAGCTGCTCTGCCACCTCGATCGGTTCCAGCCCGTCATCTAACCGTTCTAGTGCTTGTGCTAAAACCGCTGGCGTGAGTACTACGGCGCCACGACGTTTGGGTTTTTCATAAAACCCACAGGAACCTTTCTCTCGGTAAAGTTTTACCGATCGTTTCACGCTGATTGTGCTTACACCAAACGCTCGACAAATTTCGGACTGTGTGGCGTTACCATTAACGTACAGCTGACTGGTGATCAAACGAAACGTGCGAAGATCATCAACGGCGTGATGAAATACCGGTAGGTGTCCATAGAAATAGGTGATCTGATTGTCTTTACAGCAAAAAGCCAAGTGGGTATTGATTTCTGTCGTGCCGTCAGGGAAAAGTGGTAGCTGCAGTTGCCCCATGATCTCACCTCCTTGTGTTTATTTTGTGCGACATGAATCCTTTGATGATTGCCATCATAGCTAAAATTGGTCTCGTTATAAAATTCTCGCATTTCTACGATATTGCCGAAAATGTTGCCGCCCCCTTCTCTGCAGCCCTTGCAATAGAGGGGATACAGCACCTCTGAACAGAAAACAATCCTCAGCAGAGGTCAGGAAGTCTGATATTGCTTTTGGTCGAACAACACAGGATAGATAGACCGTGGGACCGGTCAAACCTTTGAGAGCCCCCCGGCAAAGCCGGGGGTTTACCTTATTTAATCATCTACTATTTTCTGGATTGTCTTCTCAACTCAATTTTTTACGATCATAACAAAAAAACCCCTGCAGATGATTCTACAGGGGTTTTAAATTTAAGCTTGGCAATGACCTACTCTCACATGGGGAAACCCCACACTACCATCGGCGATGACGCGTTTCACT
>PIVM01000478.1 GCA_003353945.1 Gammaproteobacteria bacterium | reverse complement strand
GTAGATTTCGATTGCCAGGAGAGGAGCGTAAAGCTATATCAAATGCTCCAAGTCCTGGCACCCTATGGACAGGAGATGCAGAGGTTGGCACTGGAGAGCAGGGAGAGGAGGAGGCAGAGAGAAACAATCAGTGCTGAGGATGTAGGCATTCTCTTTGCGATGCCAAAGTTTAGAAATCTAGGCGGAGACACAGATTGGAAAGGAACTGATGGCAATCGTTTCCGGGCTCTGTATGACAACAAGCAAATCGAAGATCTCTATGCCGAGATGAGGAAGAAAAAAGAGAAACATGGGAACAGGCTCTCACGTGTCGAGAAGATTGCATATAATTTCATCAATCGATTTGTACGAAGAAGGAATGCGACGAGCCGTAAAACAACGAGAATGAGGAGGCAACACAAATGGGCTTTTGATCTGTGTCCCCAAGCAAGCTACCGTCCTAAATACATGCCCATCAGCAACACCGGCCTGCAAATGCTGCTGCCAAGTTTCGCCAAGCGCGATGAAAAAGTAAAGGAGTCCATACGAAGAGTACAAAAGCTGCAGGAAGAAGACGTGGTGTTTCTGACGAAGGAAGGCATTGACACGAAGAGCAGTCTTGCAAAGCACTTGCGTGATTTTAGATATTGGGATGAATTCTTCAATCTGAAAACTGTGATGAAGGATAAATATCCAGAGGATCCCAGGTCGTTTCTCCTAATGTGCTACCAACACCCTGATCAAATTCCAAATGCCAAGAGATTTGGAAATTCCATATTTACTGATGGATATGGTACAACAGCATTGCTGGAAAAGCTAAAAGAAGGCATCGACAAAGATCTCTGCAAACTCGGCAAACGTATTGCTACTTTGAAAGATAAGAAAGGCAGAACGGAAAAAGAGAGCGAGGATCTGAAAAGCCTCGAGGAGCAGAGAAAACAAATGTCGTTGGACCAGAAGAAGCAACAGTACAACATCCCTCAGAAAAGTGGATTCACAGTGATGCACATTCTCCGTCAGGAAGATATGGATACTTTAGAGTCACGTTTAGATGGATGGATCAAGGAGTCAAGAGACATATCAGCGGAGTGCCACGACATGGTTGTCACCATGCAGAGAGAATTCATGACTGTCTTTGAGCAAGTCAGGCAAGGGGATCCTGATCAATCCAGAGGAAGAGAGACAATGGATTTCAATGCACAGCTGCTTCATGATCTTGCCAAGAAATGGATTGAAAGGGATATGTCGGTTGAATGGAAGGAAAGGGACATGTCAGGGGAAACTCGCAGTCAGTTTCGGAAGATGGGAAAAGAGCTGATGTCACTGATTGAGAAGGTGCAAATCTATGAAACCAATCTCAAAGTCATTGGTATAGACATGGGTAAATCCAATATAGCGACAGCAGTATATCATGATACATCTTTGCAAAGAGTTCACATGTCCAATGTGAAAACAAACAAGAAGGATCGTTTCAAAACGCTCGGCATAACTAATAAGGCATGGAGGCACAAAAGTGGTCAGATGGCATACACGTTTTTGATGAAGAAACGAATCAGAAAATTCGTACCAAAGCTGGATAGCCGTCCAACCACAAAGACAACTAACACTGAACGTATAATGGAGTCTTATCGATTCATGAACAATCAGTGGGAGAATGGCACAGATGCTGAATCACGTGGAGGTTTGAAGGAAGCATTTTTCACCGGTTCTTACAGAAAGCGGAAGATGTTCCAGAACTCTAGGAGACAGAAGGCGATAGCA
>PIVM01000477.1 GCA_003353945.1 Gammaproteobacteria bacterium | reverse complement strand
TGTAATTCGATTAATTTTTCTATAATATCTGAACAAGCGAAACCTTCTAGCATCTGGTTTACTTGAGGCAAAAAGGTACTGTTGACGAGCCCATAAAGTACATAGATATAATATGACTGAGCAATTATGATTACTACCAATAAGAATTCAAATATTGTTCGCTTTGTGATTTTCATTGTCGATTAATTAAAACAATATAACGTCGCGATAACCTGCCACCGGATTAGAGCCAAGGTGACAGATAATAGGATTTACTTGTTAATAGCAACCACCTTTGAAATACCGCCAATGTTAGGTGGTCAGCGTTTATTGGCTTGTTATGTGCTTTATTTTATTGCACTTATTTTATCCAACAGGTTTTATGTCTTTCGGGAAATACGAATATTTATAACTGTCTTTGTCTGTAATTTCACCAACATGATTACGGCTGTTATAAATCCGATTTAGATGTGTATATATATGAGAAATCTGTACTTTAAAATCTGGCTCATCTATGGCTTCTTTTGATTGAAGTACTTTCATTAAATCTGATAGATGCTCTTCAGTTTCTTCTAATTCGTACATCATCAGTGCCCACTCAACAGGATTTTCTTTTTTGTTGATCATTTTTATTATTTGCACATAACGTCGCGATAACCTGCCGCATACTGCGTAAGATTAAAGCTGAATTTTTGAATTACTTGATGCGTACCACATAATTTGGCCATACCGCCGATGTTATGCGGTCAGCGTTTATTGGCTTGTTGTGTGCCGGGCACGGCACACGTTCTTAAGGGTGAGCCCATCATAACAACTCGGGTTATGTTAGGCAAGTCCCAGACCCAGCCTGATGGAGGCGAAGGGTGTAGCGCTATTGCAACGGGTTATCGGTGACGGTACCTTGAAGGAGGCAGCCTTGCTACGGCAGGGTAGCGCAAATGTGCGGGATGACGTACAGGAATCGAGTTAGGCGAATCTGGTTGGGACCAGCCTGCAACACAAGGTTAAGTCCTCTATCCATCTCCTAAGGACCAGGAGCGTATACTCGGCGTCCACGCACAGAAAGACGTGTGTTCACCCCGGGAGATCCATTGCATCTCATGGGACAGCTGTATGAAAATTACCGGAATAGGGATAACCGGTTTACCAAATACCCCCGGCGTTGATGGAAAATCGTGTTCTGACCGTCAGCGAGCCCAACTCTGAGAAGAGAGGAAACCACAAACGAGGAACACGGCGGCAGTTGTACCATCGAGTGAGCAAACCTCAAGGTAAGCTTACCGTGCAGTGGAAGTCAGCAGATGGCATATTAGCCAGTGAAACGAGCCCGGTGAATCCTAAAGCCGGGAGGTCTCACACTGGTAAAGGCCTGAACGGTGGCCCCAACCGAATGGTGGGGATAAATGGTAGTGGGTGAAAGACTGAATATCTTATCGCTGCATTGCACCTGTAGGTGAAGCATTGATAGCGGCATTCAGAGAAGTAACCCGACAAGTGATTTGCAGTTACATTCGTTTGTTGCTTGGATTGCCAGCCGAACCGCCGTATACGCGATCCGTACGTACGGTGGTGTGGGAGGGGCGCTCAGCGATGGGCGCTCCTATCCCGATGTGCGATCGCTCTTATTTTTCAGTTAGTAAACCCTGACTCGTTGCTTTGTGTTCGCATATGTGCTAACTTATGTTGATGAGAGCAATAAAATTCTACCGATTAGAAAATGACAAATGCCCTGTAGATGAATTTTTAGATACTCTTTCAAATA
>PIVM01000055.1 GCA_003353945.1 Gammaproteobacteria bacterium | reverse complement strand
AGCAGCAGGTGCGTACCCTGATGGAAAATTGATTTGATGGGTTTCTTCCACCCCCACGCTTGGGCCAATATGTTAAATTGCGAAAAGGTAGCATCAATTCAATGAGACGCTGCACTAGAGCCCCACGAAGTGCTTTGGGTACTGCGAGGGCCTAAGGCACTAAATCTAAAAGTTTTTCTAAAATTTTGATCGGGGCGGCCATCCGCTCGCCGTATGGGTGATACTGCTTTCGTTTAAAATTTCAGGAAAAAACTTCTATCTTTAGCACCTTAGTCCCTCTCGTCGAAGCGTCGAACCGTACGATTCAACTGAGTTTTCTAGGATAATCAGCGTTAATTGTTAGTATTTTAAAAGTAGCGTTGTGTGAGAATACGTTTCCATGAAGGATAGTACAACTTGTGGTAAACGCATTTCATTCTGTCTTTAGGGTGTGGTTAATAATCGATCGTGTCTAATGGCATTACATTCAGCCCGATTACGACACTTTCAGATCAGTGGAGACAAGATTCGCTCCTAACATCTTTTACAGAGCACCAGCGCTCACTTTCAATGCGAAATCCTTGTGAGAATTGCGGGCTAGATGTCAATGGGTCTTTGACCCGTATCCGGACTTTAAGTCCGTACTACTTATCCACCAGTTTATTATTAATTTTTTGCTGAATAATGCGGGCAAACATAGTCCGACAACCACAACTCGATAGCAGCAGGCTCCAGAGGTCGACACAAGAAATAACCTTGCATAGTATCGCACTCGCGTTTCGCCAAGAACGCTTTCTGCTCATCGGTTTCAACGCCTTCAGCAATAATCTTGAGATTCAAACTATGCCCAAGCGCAATAACACCGGTAACGATAGCGGCATCATCCTTGTCTTCAGGAAGGCCCTTGATAAAACTCTGGTCAATTTTAAGCACTTCGACCGGAAAGCGCTTCAAATAGCACAGTGAAGAGTATCCTGTGCCGAAATCATCTATCTCGAGTGTCACTCCTAGCGCTTTGAGGTTTTGCATTTGTTCTATCATCTCATCACTGGTGTCCGCCAGCGTCTCTTCCGTCAACTCCAATTTGAGCAAGTGCGCCGGTATATTATACTCTTTAAGAATCACTTGAACTTCCTCGTATAAATCACCACTCTCCCACTGAATGGTCGCCACATTGACGGCAATCGGAATTTCAGGCATACCTCTGTCCAACCACTCCCGCTGTTGCCTGCAGGCTCTGCTGATTACCCAGGATCCCAACCCTACAATCAAACCCGATTCTTCAGCCACCGATAGGAATTCACCCGGTGGCAGAAACCCCCGTTGAGGGTGCTGCCATCGTACCAGCGCCTCCAGGCCACAAATTTCTCCGTTCTGTAGACTGGCCTGAGGTTGATAATGAAGCACCAATTCATCATTACCAATG
Organism: Gammaproteobacteria bacterium; assembly: GCA_003353945.1. GTDB lineage: Bacteria > Pseudomonadota > Gammaproteobacteria > Pseudomonadales > PIVM01 > PIVM01. Next base: position 29,594 of record PIVM01000055.1, on the reverse strand, counting down.
GCACGACGCAGTTCACTTTCCAGTTCAATTCGGCGAGTAATTTCAGTTTCCATGCCATACTCGTAAAATTGAAAGCTTGCACCACCTTTGGCCTTGGCGCGGAACATTGCCGTATCAGCCCGCTTCATCAAGGTGCCAATATTACTGCCATTGCTCGGATACAGTGCGATACCGATACTGACAGAAACACGAATCTCATGCGCCACAAATGAAAACGGCTGGGTTAGTGCCTTATTAATTTTCTCTGCCAACACCGCCGCGCCTTCCAACGCTTTAATATCATCAAGCACAATAATAAACTCATCACCGCCAAGACGGGCAACAATGTCAACCGCACGCAAGCAGCCCTGCAAGCGCTGAGCGACAGTTTTTAATAGCAGGTCTCCGACATCATGGCCTTGCGTATCGTTAACAAACTTAAAGCGGTCGATATCAAGAAAGAAAAGTGCCAGGTGCCCACTTGTCATATTGGCTCGCGCAAGCAACTCACTGGCGCGTTCCATAAACTGGGTGCGATTCGGTAAATTCGTTAAGTTGTCATAGTAGGCTAACTGGTGAACATGCTGTTCAGAGCGTCTTGACTGAAGCAGTCTCTCTACGCGCTTACGCAATACCATAAAATTCACGGGTTTTGGAATAAAATCCGTTGCACCGGCAATAAAGGCTTTTTCGATGGACTCCTCATCATGCAATGCAGTGACAATCAAGATTGTTGGGTAGGCCTCACTATCGAGTTGCAGTATCTCTTTGCAGGCCGTAAAACCATCCATGCCCGGCATCATCGCATCCATCAGGATTAGATCTGGCATGTTTTTTCTACATTCATGAACCGCACGCTCTCCGTTGTGCGCTTCTGTAATGAGGTAACCATCACGCTCTAATACACCATGCAGTACCAACAAGGTTGCGGGGTCATCATCAACAATAAGAACCTGCGCAAGGGTATTGCACTGTTCTTCTGACTGCCCATGCTGTTGTTTAGGTAGCTCATTCAAGATTTCATGCAAGTCCTGATACGCAAGCAAAATGCTCTCAAGCAGTTCATCAGCCCCTGGCTCAAGGCAATCTTCACAGAGTTTTTCCAGCTCACCGCACTGATTGGCAAGTGGAACTGCACCTATATTGAGTAGGCTACCCTTTACGCAATGGAGGAAGCTACGCACCTCTGTCATATCGCAGCACTCAAATGCATATTTGAGCTTATCCAAATACCCTGGCGTATTTTCCAAAAATGTTTCGATTACCCGAGGAAAGTATTCCCCCAAGCGGATACGCAAGGTATCAAATGTTTCATAATCTATCAGGTCCTTGGGCGACTTAACAACGTCTGTAGGAGCGAGCGGCAGTCCCTCACCCAGCGCAGGAATAAGAGTCGCAGACTCACCAAAATCAAAACCCAGCCAATGGCTGAGTTTTGCCTGGAGCTTAGCAAAACTGATAGGCTTGGCAATGTAGTCATCCATACCAGCGGCGATACACCGATCTTTATCATCACGACCGGCATGAGCCGTCATTGCAATGATTGTCGTTCGATGTTTCCCGTCTTCATGACGTCGAATGGTTTCAGTAGCAGTATATCCATCCAAGACGGGCATATGGCAGTCCATCAAGACCAAATCAAACATGTGTTCGCTTAAGCCATCCACTGCTTCCTTTCCGTTATTTGCGATACGCACGCGACAACCCAACCTTTCCAACATGCCTAAGGCTACCAATTGATTGGCATGGTTATCTTCTACAACCAATACATGAGGCTTATTAAAATCGGAGGTTTCTGTCCCAATATCATTCTTCCTAGCAGTCGGTAATTTCGGTGGCATACTCTCTTGTTGTTTTGCGCAATTGGTCATCAACGCATGTATCGTTTGATAGAGAACATCTTGAGTCACAATCCCTCTTAACAGGGCGATACCCGGACTCTCTGCTATAGATGCTAAGTGCTCTTGTTCATCACCATAGGTTTCACTGCTATCGTTTTCATTACACAGGAAGATAAGCTTGGTATTGTTTATTGCAGGATTTTCAGTAATCAGGTGTAATAGGGCCGTGGAAGACATATCATCCATGCTTGAGTCTACTACCAGCAAATCATAAGCTTTGCCCTGAGCGACCTCTTGCTTTAGCATGTCCAAAGCACTGTAGCCTCTTTTTGTCTTTCTCTGAAAACACTGAAACGTAGACAAGCAGAGAGAGAGCTGCTCCTGACATAGTGGGTCGCTAGTAACTAGCAGTACGCGCAAACCAGCCAGCGAGATCAGGTCAGCCGGCTCTACGCTACGCGCAACGTCACCCTTGTCCATGGGAAGGGTGAACCAAAAAGTACTTCCTTCTCCCAACTGGCTCTCTACCCCCATCGAGCCGCCCATCAAATCAACTAACTGACGACTGATACTCAGTCCTAATCCGGTACCGCCGTATTTTCGGGTAGTTGAACCGTCCGCCTGTGAAAAAGCTTCAAATATTCGCTTATGCGCATCTTCTGCAATCCCTACACCCGTATCCTTTATCGATACCTTAAGGAAACAATCTTCAAGCAGGAGTGAAATATCAACGCCACCCTGCTCGGTGAATTTGAGTGCATTCCCAACCATATTAATAATAACTTGACGAATACGACCACTGTCCCCACGAAGTATAAAAGGAATGTTTTTATCCACATTGACATCGAGATACAAACCTTTCTGATTAAACTGCACAGAAAGCAGTTCAGAAATATCATCAAGAACTTCACGCGGACTATAGTCATCCATACTGATCCGCATTTTGCCTGATTCGATTTTCGAGAAATCCAATAGATCATCAATAAGGGTCAGTAGGGCATTGCCAGATTCATAGGCTACTTTGGTACATTCACTCTGGCGCAAATTTAGTTCAGATTGCATAAGGAGTTCTAGCATACCCAAAACACCATTCATGGGTGTACGCAGTTCATGGCTGACGGTTGCAGCAAACTCCCCCTTGGCATGCGCTGCACCAAGAGCACAATCGCGGGCACGCTGCAACTCCTGTTGCTTGGCTTCGAGCTCGTTCATCATGGTGTTAAAGGCATTCTCCATATGGACAATATCCCTGGAGCCATCCAACTTTGCACGCACTTCGATATTGCCATGCTCAGCCTGCAACATAGTGGCCGTCAAACTTCTTAACGGCTTTATTAGACGTTTTGTCACAGCCACTAAAAGCAATAACAGGAAGGTAGAAAGTCCGATGGATATCATCAAATTGCTTTTTATTATGTCGTTGCTTAGCGCCGTTAAGGTTTCCTTGCTTACTGCCACGTAGACATATCCAACAAACTCTCTCTTTTGTTCTGCATTACCTGCAAAGGGAGACGTTTCCACCTGCACACTTTCGCCGCCTGCATAAACAGGGGATTGAAAATACCAGGCATGTGGCGTTTCCCAATAATGGCTCCCATTTATCCTTTGGACTTCGCTGGAATCTCCAGCACCGCTTATAGGGCGGGATATGGCCGAGCCCTCAGAGTAGGACCAGGTGTTATCCGGGGCTCGAATCGCAACGCCTATCACGTCAGGGAATTCCAAAATTGCTCTCGCCGCATCTTTAGCACTGTCATCACTTTGATATAACAATGCCAAAACACTTTGCTCGGCAAAGGCCATCGACGTTTTACGCCCTTGTTGCAATATTTGATCATAAACCGACCGGTTCGTGATCGTTGAAATAACCAATGAGGAAACTAACGCAAGACAAATGATGCCAAAGCTAAAAACAAGCACCAGCTGCTGCTGAAAACTAAATCGGTTTCGCAATACACCTGAGATTAATGTCATTCCTGCAACCTCTTGTTTTTCCTGATCAGCACACCAAACCAAACCGCTTACGGCGGCGGGTACATCATTCCAAAGTCACGCTTTTGCTTCCTACTAAAGCGCAAGCCAAGGTGATCTGCTGTGCGTAAATTTACCGCTGTTAAAAGCTCACTCACGGGTACAATACCTGCGGGTTCTTTTGGTTTTTTCGATACGACTTGAACCATGGCGGCCAAACGATTGCCCATAGCAAAATTGTCGGGATAGAGCGAAAACAAGGCACCTCTTTTCATATCCGCCAAGCTACTGGAAAAGGTGATCAATTTGCGCTGCCAGGCTACTTCTAGAACCTGCTTCAATATAGATTTGTCCAATCGGGAACCATCGTGGGATATCCATAAGGCGTCCTCCTTGGGCTCCATAACACTGATTACACGTCGATAGGTCTTCGCTAATTCGCTAAGATCATTGGTCGGCTTTGCTACTAATGCAATACCGTGTTTATGAGCGGCCTGCATAGCGAGCTCAATCAGCCAGTCACCGAGTCCGGGTTGATAGATCACATATACTCGGCGTATTTTCGGCTGGAGTTGTAGCAGCTTGACGAACAAGCGTTCAGGCGAAGGCGTTAACGAGATACCGCTCAGTTGATGGGAGCCGGGATGAACAATAACACCCCCGATTACCACCGCTTTTGGCATATTCTCTGGCAAAGTACTTATCGCCTTCAGACCACGCGTACCTAGGGCGATTACGGAATCAATGTGGTTTTTTGCCAGCCAGCGGTCCAGAATTTCAGGCGCATCAGTTTTCTTTAGGCTGTATTTGTAAGTTGTTCCTGAATGCTCAACAGCAACACCGTCGGCAATACTGAGGAAAATTTGCCGATAGGGCTCTCGTATCTCTGGATACAGCACGGCCAGGTTTTGAGCATATCCCTGCACATGAAAAAGAAGAAAGACGACAAATAGTCGTGTTCTCCCTCGCCAAGAACTGACATAAGCGGAACCACAATCTTCTCGGCGCATTCCATTTATCAAAACAAATCCTTGCAATGAAAATCAATCATATAACTATTTGAATAGGTTCGGATTTAGAATCCAAGCTCAAGTTCGGCATAAAAACTTCTGCCAGCCAAGGGCAGATCGTCTGCGATCGCACCTGGGGGAGAACTGGGTTCCCTGGCCTCACTATCAAAGAGGTTACGAACAGAGAAAGCCAGCGCCCATATATCACCATTTCTTTCACGCCTTAGCGTCATATCCACCAAGCTGTAGTCATCAATATCCGGGCGGCTATCACCAAGGCTGCGGGACCTGTCCATTACCCTGTTAAGTTGTGAGTGCAACAGCCAGTGAGCAGTGATATTCCAACTAGCCGCCAGATAGAATTGCTGCTGCGGTGAATTCGGTGCATCACTATCGGTTTGTTTATCTTCTGAGTTTTGATAGGCATAATTTGCATTGATCTTTAGCGATCCCGTCGGCTTCCAGTCAACTTCCAGCTCACCGCCATGACCGTGCTGTTTACCAAAATTATGAGCGGAACTTGTTAGCTCGTCCGCATCAGGGGTAAATTGAATGATGTCATCCCACTGATAGGAAAATACATTAATGCCAAAACGCAGGGTTTCACCGGGACGATAGTCAAAAGCCAACTCCACACTTTCTATTGTTTCCGGGTCGAGGTCTTCATTTCCCAAAATAGCCGGATTATTTTTCGAAAATAGTTCTGAATAGCTTGGCGAACGAAAAGCCTGTCCATAAAGCAGCTTACTGGACAGGTCATTAGTGGTAGACCAGACCAGTGCCAGGCGTGGATTTACCGTGCTGCCATAATCTGAAAAGTCGTCATAACGCAATCCCGCTGTAAGCTCCCAATCATCAGCCATTTTCCAAAGGTCCTGTACGAAGGCGTGGTAATTTTTTCGATCCCCCTCTTCCATAAACACTTCCGAAGTATCACTAACATCCACCACCGGGCTATCGGGCGCTATGGGTAAACCTGTATTGGGATCCAGGCCGAAGTTCTTACTTTCCTTGACCTTGTAGAGATCTCCCAAATAGTATCCAGCACCAATGCGTAGCTGATGTTTGTCAAAACCCGAATAGAAAGTAGATACATTGGCGCGATAGTGTCGTTCAAAGACCTCAGGGTTTCCTATCATACCCTCTGGGAAAACACCCCACCCAAGGTCAGCACCGGGCGGGAAAACCTGCATATCCTTCTCAACCTCTTGGCTTGTATCCAGGTAACTGATTTGCGCGGTTAAATCCCAATGTTGACTGAGTAGTTTATTCTGGTAGGTAAGATCGACATTCCAACGATCACTGGCGTAGCGGTTATGAGGGTCAAGCGCTTCACCAACGCCGGCACCATTACCCAAATCAGATCGTTGCTGAAGACCGGCTCTTAAGCGTAGATTCTGATAGGCTGCATCAAAACGTAGATCCAAATTTTCCCTGGACAGATTAACCGGTCCCGGTGCCAACGAAGCACTTGTTCCTGACAAGGCATCCAAACCCGTTTGCGCATCAACGTCAATAATTTCATCCTGGCCATCTGTTTTGTGATATTCAAGCATAAGCGCAACGTCAGCGTCGCCCCAATCTCCACTCCAACCTCCACCCCAATCTCCACCCCAATCTCCACCCCAATCTCCACCATAGAGCACCCAAACATCTTTGCTTGAAAAACTTCCGCCTCGCAAACCAATAGTCGTATTTTTAATATCATTGCGCGTCTTTGTCGTAATGTTTATCACTCCGGCGAATGCTTCGGCACCGTACACCGCAGAACCTGGCCCACGCATAACTTCTATTCGCGCAATTGCCTCAACTGGCATTCCTCCCCAGATGAGATTCCGATCACTATGAAACAAATTGGTTAGGGGAATGCCGTTAATCAGCACCAAAACCTGGGGATTGTAATTGGAGTAGATGCCGCGAAAGGTGTAGACAGGGGCATAACCAAAATTATTTCGAGATACATGCAGCCCTGGAACGGTCTCCAGCACCTCATCAAGATCGGTCGCCCCCATCGCTCTGATTTCTTTCGCGGTGATGACCGTTGCAACCGCCGGTGCTTTGGCAATGGACTGTCGACTGCCGGTTGCAATGCTAATCATCTCTTCATCGCCATAGAGCTCAAATAACGCTTCTTCGTCATCTTGCTCAGGCATCTGCGCGAAACTCATACTTGCACAAATCGGCATCAACACCATGCACAGTGTCGTATATTTAGCTTGTGCCACCACTGGGGATAACCTCCCTGTTTAGAAAATACTAAAAAAGTAATGAATCGCGATAACATCCATATCAATTAGTCAACTGCACGTGCCAACTGATTCGCAACTACTGATTCGCAACTACTGATTCATGCCCACCATCCATACTATAGTCAGGCATTTACCAAACTGTCGAAATTTCTAAAAGCATATTTCCAATCATTCCTTAGACGGAGATAGGTTATACATCCACGGAATCTGAAATTTCAAAAAGAAATAGACGGAGGATCTGATAGACGCAGACCGCTGCTTTTTCTTTACTCCTGAAAATTGGCAGAACTGTCACAACTCGACAAGCTTTTATGTTTATTAGCTAAGATAACTTGGCCGATGACATTGGTTGTCGGTCATTACTGCTTTTGATGCACTGTCTAAAAATAGCGCACTAACATGTGGTCTATGCCACTACCATAAATACTATGCCGACAGGCTGTACCCTTTAACCGAATAAGCACCATCAATATCTAACACAGCTCCCGTCACAAAAGCCGCCGCAGAGGATGTTAAGAAGGTTGCAGCCTCGGCAATAGACTGTGGTTTGCCCACCCCAGCCAGGGGTTGGTAGTCCGCATAAAATGCGTAGCATTGATCAATTTCCTGTTCCGTCATGCCCATATCAGCAAAAGCACTCGTACGGACAAAACCCGGGTTAATGGCGTTCACACGCACTCCCTGAGCCGCCCACTCTGCAGCAAGCACTTTTGTCATTTGGATAATGGCACCTTTAACCAGGGTATACAGTGGAACGCCCAAAAGATGTCGATTAACGACGACTGATCCAATATTTAGAATATTACCTTGTGTTTGGCGTAAGTAGGGAAAGGACTTCTGACAAAGCAAATAACTGTGGGTAATATTTTCCGTAATTGTTTGAGCTATTTGAGCGTCGTCGAATTCGCCAGAGGGTATCAAGCAGTTTTGGCTCACGGCATTATTTACCAAAATGTCTAAGCCACCAAAATGCTCTACTGTCTGTGCAAGGAGCGCATCTAAGTGCTCATGCTGGGTAATATCAAAGGCAAAACCAACGACATTGTGTCCGCTACGATTGATCTCTTCGGCCAGTTCTTGGGCATGATCAAGGTGGCGGCTGGTAATCACGACATTCACACCTTGCTCAGCCAAGGACTGTGCAACTGCCTTTCCAATACCCTTTGTGCTGCCAGTAATCACCGCTACCTTTTGTTGAGCTTCACGCATATTATTTTTTCCTTCCTTCCTTCCTTCCTTCCTTCCTGGATTTGGCATCCTCTAGCCTAAGCTAAGGTGGCTGGGATGTCGGCACCGAGTTTTCCCTTTAGTCTTTTTATAAGTATTATTTATTCCCACTGACGTTGAGCCGGACCGCTGTAATCGATTCGTTCGCAGGGCAAGGGGAAGAAAGTGCCTTGTGGTTTCTGCTCCGCATCATAGGCGCAGCACATAATGCCCGCACTAAAACACAGCGTAATGTAGTGGTAGTACTGGCGAACATTAAGACCCTGATCCGCACACAGCGCCCCCATCAAGGTGGCGATATTCATTCTTAAATTATGGCCTAAGCACTGCAGAGCCAGCTCAATCTCCCTTGCCAAAACGACATGGCCACCCTTGTCAAAACCCAAGTGCTCGGCAAGTGCCAGCAGCGGCTGAATGCGTTCATCCTGCGCGGTAATCGGTCGGCCAAATCCGGGGATTTTGGCTACCTGACGGTTTTTACCCGCACCCGGTTTTCCAGGTACCGAGCGCGTTAACCGCTGCTCTAAGACTTGCTCCAGAGATTCATCCTTGATCAGGCGTTGGCGTGTGTCGCACAAGAAATGCATTGATGCAACAAGCGGTCGATGGCCGTAGATAATGGCCTCGGATGCCGCAAGGCCTGCGCTAAGCCCCAAATTACTGGTGCTACGCGCTGAAACCGCCAAGGCTGCTATTCGATTGTTCCATAAACGTGGATCAGGAAAGCTGGTTGAAATACTCCAAATACCCTCAAACAACTTGAGTTGTTGTTCATCAAACTTACGCCCGCAAATGCCGTAGAGCATTAAGCCCATCCACGATAACTGACCGGGCTCGATCAATAGGTCGGCAAAGAGATCCTGGCCACGAAACACAACACGTTCACCCGGAAACCAGGCCCCCATCTCAGTTGTCCAGTTGTCTTCCCAGGCGCTTAGATCAGCTTGAGTGAGTCGACTATTCATCAGGAAAGCTCGCCATGACGGGCCGCAGGATTTTTGCCCATTTCGGTTTCAAGCGGATCATTCCTTAACGACAAACCGTCTGCAAAAAAGGGAAAATCCTGCCAACCGTTTTCACGCTGCTCCAAGGCATGCGCTGCGGCGCCCGGCAGGCGCAATAGGAGATATAACATCTCACCTTGCTCTGGGTCGACATTCAAATCCATAAATGCAGTCGCAGCTACCCCCGACATCGCTAGGGGCATCATCGCCGTCTCTTCTAATATCTTACGATGTTGCGATAACCAACAAAGGTGTGATCCCGATGATACAGAAACCAAATGCAACAAGGTCTGCTTAACAGGCGTGGGGCAGTTTTTTGCGTAGGGTGAGAATCCGGCCGGATGCTCCATCTGCAGCCAGACATCAGCATTGGCAAGATCAGCCGAAACACTTGAGGGGCTGCATGGTTCATTGATTGCTGTCGTCTCCTCTGAGGTACAAGGTCTGTTCGTTGTAATCGCCTGTAATTGGCTTGCCAGATCGAGCTGCCACTGTTGTATATCCCTGCCACAACGCTGCCAGACCTGCATGGTTTGATACACTTCTCTGGCACCACCAAAATTTCCTGCACCGGCTGCTAGAGCGGCCATTAAGCAGGCGGCGGAGCCTGAGCCGCCAGCACCTGCACTCATAGCGGCTTGTACACTGTGATCTCTTGGGCCAGGATTGGCCAAAGCAACAGTCAGCACCTTGAGAATGCCTCGCTGCTCGTCAGTTGCTCGCCCCCCCGCAATGAGCAAGTACAAATAATCCAACCAATCTATTTTTTTGATCAGCTCTCCAAAAACATCATAACCGCAACAATAACAACGTGCCGCGCTGAATGGATCATCAGCTTCTGCAAACTCCTGCCAAATCCGTGAGCTTATATTTTCTTTCATACTCCCTCCTGTAACACGCGAATTCGCGCGGAAATAGGAGGTACCGCCTCTGGATCTATGTGAACGTCCAGCAGCGTGGGCCGATTCCGTTGCACAAGCTCTCTGCCATCCAGTACCGCTAAGTCTTCAGGCGAGTTTATGGAGTAAGCATCCGCACCCATTCCTTTTGCAAAAGCGACAAAATCTGTACAAGGAATTTCAGTGCCGACGGATTCAGCGCCGGATAAGCGCTGACCGTGTTTAACCATGCCAAGGGCACCGTCATTGAGCACGACAAAAATAACGGGTAACTGCTCTTGCACAGCCACGGTAATCTCTTGTCCACTCATCAACATGCTGCCGTCACCGGTTATGCAAACCACAGGTTGGTCTCGTTTTGCCAGGGCAGCACCAACGACGCAGCCGATCGCCCAACCCATGGGGGCAAATTCAAGACAGGCTCGAAATAATCCGCCGTGTGCGTTGCGTGTGCCCATCATGCGTCTATCAAAGGGGTGTAGATAGTGAATAGCCCAAGCAAAGCTGGTACCGGTATCGGCAAAGTAGCGGGTGTGCGGCGGAAATATCTTTGGCAATTCGCGCATTAAACGCTGGGGTTTTATCGGTGAGCTGTTATCAAAAAAAGCGGCCTCGTCATCCAAGACAAAACTCCGTGTTACCGTCTCATCCGACACACAAGCCGGGCGTTGTTTTTGAAGATATTCACTATCAAGAAAGCCCCCCAAGTGCTGTAGCAGTTGCTCAAACACCGTAATAATACGACCTCTGACATGCAGTTTTGCCATGGGTGTATAGATGAAATTGCTCTCTTGTTCGTCAATATGGATGAGACGCTTGTTCAATAGCAAGTTAACGTCCCAGCCACTGCTCGCCCATTCACCGAGAGTCGTGCCGATGCAAATGACGACATCGGGATTCTTAAGAGCATTAACTGCGCTGGCATGGCCTGCAAATCCAACGACACCGCAGAAAAGCGGATTGTAGGGGCTGACCAAACCCTTACCATGTGGCGTGGTTAATAGCTTTGCATTCAACGCCAGGGCTGCAGTGAGCACAGCCCCAATTGCTTCACTGGCCCCCTCGCCAATGACAAAAACGATATCGCCGGCATCACTCAGTATGTCGCAGAGCTGAGCCAGCGCGTCAGTATCGAGCAACGATGGAGATTCAAGCAAACGCTGTATATCATAGCTCGGCGCACTGATGCCCAGAGGGCTGCGCATAATATCCAAAGGTATACTCAGGTGTACGGGGCCATGGGGTGAGCCGCAGGCTGTCATCAGGGCTGCCACCAACTTTCGCTCAAATTGCTCAGCATGGGAGACTAAGGTGTTATAACGAGTGCAAAACTCAAACATGCCGACAGTATTAATACCGGTACAGGAGGATTCCTGAAATGCGCCCTTGCCAAAGGTACTCAGTGCCGTTTGTGCAGTGATCACTAGCATTGACACGTTGTTGGCATAGGCCGAGGCAACACCGGTAATCAGATTGGTCGCCCCAGGTCCCGTTGTTGCACAGCAAACACCGACACGACCGGTTTGACAAGCATAGCCGTCGGCCATAAATGCCGCCCCGGTTTCATGCCTCGCCACAATGCAGCGAGGCCCATCGCAACGAGCACTACGCGCCATGGCATTGTACAAAGGCTCTATCGCCCCCCCCGGAATGCCAAAAACATATTCAATGGAAAGCTGATCAAGATAGTCGATTAAGAGTTCGGATACATCGAGATTTCGTTGGGTATAAACGGAACTCTCAATGAGAGAATTACTACAGCTGACATCCATGTACCTACTCCTGTCTTACAGCCATTACTTATTAGGGCGCAGAAAAAATAAATGTTCCGAGGCCCTTAATTGGCGATAACAAAATAACTCCTATCTCTATTTACGATAGCGGAAATGTGACGCAACGCAAATTTCATGTGCCAAATAAAATTGACAAATCGCTAACAGATCAATCCATATTCAAATATTTCAAAATAAATTAGGGGCATTGCTATGCCTGTTAAATTTACAGCTTAGGTTTATTTCTCAACAGCACCGAGTTCTCTCTGCATTCACGCTGGCAGTAAAAAACCTGGATTTCCTTGCCGCTAGCCATATATGATTCAATTTCATATTGGTGCGAATACGCTGCCATGAAGAATAGTACGGTTTGTAGTAAACGCTTCTTATTCGACTATTAAGGCGTTATAACAAATGAGGTTTAAGGCAGTGCCATTCAATGTATAAAGAACCGCGTTGCTCTTATCTTTATTGGCTCCTATGCTTATCTATGGTTGTTGAATGGAGTTTGGCTTCTTAGTACTAGCAAACGGCCCAATAGCGATATTTTTCTGCAATCAAACCCCCACCGACCGTGAATGCAAAATGATCACTATGAAAGCAAGAGACGTATTCAACGCAGACGATGCAAAAAAAATAATTACTGAACGTAATCTGAGCCATATAAAGGTAGGTGTATTTGATATAGACGGTGTGCTGCGTGGCAAATACATGTCAAAAGAGAAGTTTTTCTCGGCGTTGGATGCAGGCTTTGGCTTTTGCGATGTAGTGCTGGGTTGGGATGTACAGGACCAGTTGTACGATAACGTGAGCTATACCGGATGGCACACGGGTTATCCTGATGCGACAGTTCGAATCATTCCAGAGAGCTGCCGTGAGCTGCCCTATGAAGATGGACTACTGTTCATGGGAGAGTTCACGCAAAAGGCTAAAGCAATCTGTCCACGCGGGCTGTTACAGCGAGTTATCGATAAAGCAAAAGAGATGGGTTTATCGGCTTTATGTGGTTTTGAATATGAATTTTTCATATTTAACGAAACCCCTCATAGCATTCGTGAAAAGAATTATCAAAACCTGAAACCCATGGCGCCGGCTGAATTTGGCTATTCAGTCATTCGAAACAGTGTTGAATCAGAAACCTATTTAAGCCTTCTGTCACTCGCAGAGACAATGGATTTTGGTATTGAAGGCCTTCACGAAGAAACCGGGCCGGGCGTGCTGGAAGCGGCTATTCGATATGACGAGGCGCTAGCGTCAGCGGACAAGGCGGCACTGTTTAAAACCTTTACAAAAATTTGCCTGCAGCGGCAGAACAAAATGGCGACATTTATGGCGCGTTGGTCTGAGGATTACCCTGGACAGAGCGGTCATATACACCTGTCTTTATCGGATGAACAAGGAAAGCCGCTGTTTTATGATGCGAGTCAGCCAGGCAATATGAGCGACATCATGTACCACTTTGTTGCCGGGCAGCAGCAAATGATGCCAGAGCTGTTATCCATGATTGCGCCCACGATTAATTCCTATCGACGTCTGGTGCCGGGTTTTTGGGCGCCCACAGAGGCGAGTGTGGGAATTGATAACCGAACGTGTGCTATTCGCATTGTGTCGGGAAGTGAGAAGTCACAACGCCTTGAGTATCGCATTGCAGCTGCAGACGCCAATCCTTACATTATATTGGCCGCCGTGATTGCATCCGGGCTGTGGGGAATAGAACAGAAGGCATCCATAGACTCCATGGTCGAAGGCAACGCCTACGAACAGCAGTTTCCAGAACATTTGCAATTGCCTGCTACTCTGTGGGAGGCAGCTCAACGCATTAAACATTCCGATATGGCTAGAGAATATTTTGGCGATGAATTTGTTGACCACTTCGCGGCAAGTCGTGAATGGGAGGAGAGGGCGTTTCGCAAACACATTTCTCGCTGGGAATTGGAACGTTACTTCGAAATTATCTAAGGGATAAGATATGGCAGATCCGCTGAAAATTGTATCCCCTATCGATGGCAAGATCATTGCCGAACGTGAACCGACTTCTGTAGAACAGATTAGAAAAGCGTTGCAATGTGCAATAACGGCACAGTCAAGCTGGTGCGAAAAACCTGTTAGCGAAAGGGCGGTTTATTGTCGAAAGGCCATTGACTGGATGTTGGCTAACGCCGATGAATTGGGTCGTGAAATTGCCCTGCAGATGGGTCGACCAATCCAATATGCGGCGGGCGAAATTCGAGGCCTGCATGAACGTGGCCAAGCGATGATTGACATCGCTGAGCAAAGTCTGGAGACGCTAGTCTTAGCTGAAAAGCCAGGATTCAATCGTTTTATCCGTCGTGAACCGCTGGGTTTGGTCTTTACCATCGCTCCCTGGAACTATCCTTACCTAACGGCCGTCAATTCTATTATTCCTGCTCTGATGGCCGGTAATGCCGTCTTGCTAAAACATTCCGTGCAAACAATGCTGTGTGCAGAGCGGTTCTCTCAGGGCTTTCAGCAGGCGGGTTTGCCAGAGGGCTTATTTCAGCATCTGCATCTGGATCATCACAATACGGGAATACTGCTAAAACAGAAAGAGCTGGACTTTGTCACCTTTACTGGCTCAGTGGCCGGTGGTTCGATGGTGGAAAACGCGTTGGCGGGCAGTTTTAAAAGCAGCGCCTTGGAGCTGGGGGGTAAAGATCCTGCCTATGTGCGTGAAGATGCTGATGTGTCTTATGCTGTGGAGAATCTCGTTGACGGTGCCTTTTTTAATAGCGGCCAGTCCTGTTGTGCGGTGGAGCGTATCTATGTAGATCAACATATTTTTAAAGACTTTGTTGATCTTTATATTGCGCAGGTTAAACAGTATCAATTGGGTGATCCACTTGACCCTGCCACCACCTTAGGACCGTTAGTGAATACCGCTGCCGTGCAACGAGTAAAAACGCAGATCGATCAAGCTGTGTCACTCGGTGCGCAGTCGTGTATTGATGATGCAGATTTTTCAAACAGTGATGGACTTTATTTTGCACCACAGGTCTTGCTCAATGTTGATCACAGTATGGAGGTGATGAGTGAAGAAAGCTTCGGACCTGTTATTGGCATTATGGCAGTGAATAATGATGAAGAAGCACTGCACTACATGAATGACAGTCCTTATGGTCTGACGGCATCAATCTGGACCCGGGATGAAACAAAAGCCATTGAGATGGGTGCCAAGCTGCAAACAGGCACTGTGTTTATGAATCGTTGTGATTATCTTGATCCGGCACTGGCATGGGTGGGTGTAAAAAACTCCGGGCGTGGTTGTGCATTGTCCTCCTTGGGTTACGAACAACTCACACGTCCCAAATCTTTTCATTTGAAATGCGTGGAATAACGATTGTGACAAACGTAGATCATTTACAGGCAAACTGGAATTACCCTACCGATATACGGTTTGGTTGTGGTCGCATTACTGAATTGGTTCAAGTGTGCAGAGAGTTGGGTGTTGAAAAGCCATTGTTAGTTACCGATGCTGCGTTGGCGAAGCTGGCAATGGTGAATAAGGTGATCAAAGAACTGCAATCAAACCATATTGCATGCGGACTCTTTTGTGATGTTAAGCCGAACCCGACTGGCCGGAATATTGATCATGGCGTACAGACCTATCAACAAGGGTGTCATGATGCGGTGATCGCCTTTGGGGGTGGTAGTGGTTTGGATGCCGGTAAGTCTATCGCCTTAATGGTTGGACAAAGCAGACCCTTATGGGATTTTGAGGATATTGGTGACAATTGGCTTCGCGTGAATACCAACGCCATTGCACCGCTCATTGCCATACCCACAACAGCAGGAACGGGATCTGAAGTAGGGCGTGCATCGGTTATTGTGGACGAAGACAAGCAAAGCAAGAAAATTATTTTCCATCCACTGATGTTGCCAGACGTCGTTATTGCTGATCCTGAGCTGACAAAGGACTTGCCCGCAGCGATCACGGCAGCCACGGGAATTGACGCGTTTGTGCACAGCCTGGAAGCCTATTTATCACCGGGTTATCACCCGATGGCAGATGGCATTGCATTGGAAGCCATGAGTCTGATCAAGCGCTGGTTACCTGTCGCTTTCACTCGAGGTGACGATTTGGTAGCACGTTCCCATATGTTGGTAGCATCAACGATGGGCGCAACCGCTTTTCAAAAAGGCTTGGGGGGTATTCATGCCTTGGCGCATCCTATTGGCGCGCTATATGATAAACATCACGGCTTGCTTAATGCTATCCTGGCCCCTTATGTGTTGTTACGAAACAAAACAGCGATTGAAGAAAAATGCCGACGTATTGCCAGTGCATTGGAACTTGACGATCCAGGCTTCAACTGTTTTTTTAATTGGTTTGTTCAATTCAGGCGGCAATTGGAAATCCCCAATGACCTGCAATCGCTAGGTATTAATGCTGATAAAAAGCGGTTGATTGGAGAAATGGCTGTTAAAGATCCTTCTTCTGCAGGTAATCCTATTCAGTTGGATGCAAGAAGTTATATGGAGATTTATGAACATGCTGTAGTGGGAAATCTTGAGAGTTAAAAACAAAGAGCATAAATTATTTTACTGACTAGATTAAATTGAACCATCTGCTAGGATTCATCATTCTTCAAGCCCAGCGCATGGTATCGGCGTTGTAAAAATCGCCCCAAAGTATATAGAATCAACGCGAACCCAAATGCATAGGGGAAGGCACTGAACATCTGGCCAAAGTAAAACATTCTGGACGAAATGGGTGAAATAGTCGATTGTGTTGCTTTGTAGCGACTCCATATTATGTTGTCTCCGTCATGATAAGACTCTACCACTTCAATGACCTGCTCATTTTTGGAATTCTCAGTCACCTGGTACGAGATGCTTGACGAGCTCGCATCGAAATTGCCATTAGGATTCGACATTAAAAAAGAGATATTCCCGCTGGATTTCGCAAGTGTCATACGCTCCTTAGGTCCGGACAGTTCGTCCAGCCTGACGACGCGAAGCGGTTTGCCATCTTCTCCAGTCTCCACAACTACCTTGAAAAGCGAGTGAACAGAATCCCCTTTGCTCACATTCCTTGTGTCAAACTCGGCGACCAGATGGGTTCCTGCAAACAACGTTGCTGTGCAACTTACAGGGAAAAACCAGGCAGACCCTATTACGATTATCAGAATCTTCATCCAACGCATAGCAGTGATTCCTTTTGTCCGTCTCGCTGATTAAGGCTGCATGGCAGCGGCAACTACTTTCGAGTGGGATCTATGATCAGGTTGGTGATTGAATTATTTGAGTGCTACCCTCAATTAAAGCACACCTGAATCAGGGGGGGGCGTAAAAAATGAAAATATCATTATTCTATTATGGCAAATTGGTACTAGCTTCAGATCTACAGCCATATTGCTTCACTCGAAGTGACTAGCCTCTTGAAGGATTATGAGCATAATACAACTTTATACATTGTGCATGTTTGCTATTTCGCTACTCGTAATGAGTGCCGATACACGCTTGATAAACCATTACGCAGATTATATTAAAACAACTCAGATGAGGGCCAGTTCCATGCGATTGAAGGACATGCGATTAAAGGACGAAGGGTATATCAGCTTGGCTGGAGGATGTGAGGTACATGGAGAAGTGAATATCTCTCTGAAGCCTGTTGGAGAACAGGTTTTACTGGAGGTTGAAAATCATCAATACCTTTACGATAACGATTCGAATCCTATTGAGCCTTTTACTTTCAAACTCACTGCGGAAGAAGCAGCCTTATTTATGAGCCAGATTTTATCCGAAATCAAGTCAGTGTCCGACTGGACAGAGCCTGGTAGTACACGGGATAAGTCGTTAGCGATCTCTTTCCCAATGGAGTCTGAATCCATAAAAGTGCAATTGTTTGAATATTCCATGGATGAGGAATTGGACCCGATCATGGAAATGATTGAAGATTATATTCTGGAACACAGTCCTCAATTCACCGTCAAGGCAGTTAGGAACATAACACAGGAGTTCCTTGGAACGGAAGAAAATCTAAAACAAGCAAAAATTGAACTCACCGATGCACACATGCTTTGGGGGGGTGACAATATTCTCGTACTGCTTGACGGGAGGGTACGGCTTCGCTCAGTTACAAGGCAGGAATCACCCTCAGAAGGGCTGTGGGAGAAAAGGTACTCATGCCAACTCGACACTGAATCAATGCAAGGAATAATCGACTCTCTCATGGCCACTGATCTTCTTACGTTAGAGCTGTACGATCGTAAGGGGCTGCCTGATGAAGGGAGAATGAGCATCACTCTCACCAATTATTTGGATCAGACGTATACAATATCAGTATGGAAGGGTTCAACGCTAGGGCCGATTGAATATCAGGAAAGCCCAAGAAGGCAGTTTGATAAGGTTTACCGAATTATCAAAAATATTGTAGAAAAAGCATGCAAAAACCTGCAGCCGGAATACAGCGGAAAAGTGAGTAAGGCGGGGGATAGACAGGACTAGGAGGTTGTCAGAGCTTCTCATGCATACCCAAAGCTGTCAGATTGTAAATAACGTCTTTGTTACCCATCCTTCTTCGCCCTAATGACGGTATCTTCAATCTCCCGAAAAAGGGTCTGATTAGCTTCACAATAAATTCATGGGAATAATATGCCTTAGCCAAGCAGCCACCATAAGTGCACCGACTGCTCATATTATGATCATCTATTGCCGCCGAATTCCGACTATTCTCGCTTGTGCTTAAACCCAGTCCAACATGTGTCCTTGGTACAGTGATACTGCAGACTTGCTTTGCTTTTTTGTATAACTGGATAAGGAAGCAGACCGTGGTTTAGGGCTTGGGGTATGAGAAGAAGAAATGAAAAGGGGGCAAACATCGTTGTCCCCGAATGGTGGCAAGCTAATCTTACAAAGAGTTAATAGTTTAAATGGAAGCTTTTCTTGTCGTCAATATTTTTTAAGCAAACTTTTTGAAAAGTTAAAAAGCAATCCACGAAAAGCGTATTTTGATTATCAAATAATCGCTTAGTGAGCGAAGGGGAACCAATGTTTGGTGCGGTTAACGAAAAATACCAATGACAACATTACAGGCACCTCCACAAGCACACCAACGACTGTTGCCAATGCGGCGCCTGAGTGAAGCCCAAATAGTGAAATCGCAACCGCTACAGCCAGTTCGAAAAAGTTCGATGTGCCAATGAGGCAAGCGGGAGCCGCAATATTGTGGGGTAGCTTCAGTGCTTTGGCACCCATGTAAGCGATCGCAAAAATACCGTAGGTTTGTAGCAGTAGGGGAACGGCGATAAATCCGATGGATTGCGGTTTGTCGATAATAACTTCTGCTTGAAAACCAAACAGCAACACCACCGTACATAACAAGCCCAGCACAGACCAGGGCTTGATCTGATGTAGGAAATTTGTGAGTTGTTTTCCGTCTCCTTGGGTCTCAAGCCGATGTCGTGTCCAGATACCTGCTATCAAGGGCAATAAGACATAAAGGACCACGGACAACAGCAGCGTTTCCCAGGGCACTTCGATATTGCTGACACCCAACAGAAATGCCGCTATGGGAGCAAAGGCAAATACCATGATAATGTCGTTCACTGACACCTGAACTAGTGTGTAGTTTGGATCACCGTCCGTCAGTTGACTCCAGACAAACACCATGGCAGTGCAGGGTGCGACACCGAGCAAGATCATTCCGGCAATGTATTCACTGGCTGATTGTGGATCAACCCAGTCGACAAAAATCACGCGGAAAAATAGCCAGCCCAAAGCTGCCATGGTGAATGGTTTGATAAGCCAATTGATCACTAAGGTGAGCAGCAAGCCTTTTGGTTTTTTACCCACATCCTTAATAACAGAAAAATCGATCTGTACCATCATGGGGAAGATCATCACCCAGATAAAGACCGCCACTACCAAATTGACGTGTGCCCATTCCAACGATGCGATCATTGCAAAAGCCTGTGGAGCAACATTCCCCAAAAGCACGCCAGCGGCAATACACAGTGCCACCCATACGGATAGATAACGTTCAAATATACCCATTACTTTACCTCTTAATTAACAGCAAGGGCGTGCGCGCTCAGGTCGATCACCCATGCGATTTAAATTTTTCAGGTTCACAGCAATAAAATGCTCATTGGCATTGGCGGTTTGAGTCAATACAGTGTCAGCCCAATCGGGTAAAGATGGGTTGATTCGGTAAAAAACCCACTGTCCCTGCCGCCTATCAATCAGCAGGCCACAACAGCGTAGTTGTGCTAAATGCCGAGAGATTTTTGGTTGGATGTCCTGAAGCGCCTCAGTGAGTTCACATACGCACAATTCCTCTTCGCATTTTATTAACATCAGACAGCGCAAGCGTGTTTCGTCGGCTAGGCATTTATAGAACTGTACAGGGTTCATGAGTGCTTGTTCCTGTTGAATTTGTATTTTACTAATGCACGCATCTTGATGCGTTCAGTTATGGTGGCTGAGTTTCAGGCTGTAGAGTTGTCGTTGGTTTGTTCCAAAAAAGCGCATAATCTATTTTCGTACCAGAACACATCAAGTAGTGTATCTTCTTGATACATATGGCTGGCATTATATATGGAATAACGTATATTGGAAGCAGTTGCTGGTTGAGTTAAATTAGATAGAACCGTGAGGCAAATGATTCTCCAAAGATTTAGTGGTGTTTTGGTTCGATTTCGAGTTGTGCGTGGCCGGGTCTGTTAACGCCTAGTGAGCAAATGGCGCCAATAAAGAAAGTGGTCGTTAATATTTTGTTTGGCGATAAATTACACTGTCAGTTTAAGCTTCATTTAAGTTCTGTGGCTGTAATCTAACTCTAAATTCGTTAAATGAGAGATAGATGTCATGACGGTATCAACAAACAACATCATAAAAGTCTGGGATCCGTTGATCCGGATCTTTCACTGGTCACTGTTTTTTTTCTTTTCCCTGGCATTTCTTACGGAAGATGACTGGATGTCTATTCACAGTTATGCTGGTTATACCGTAGCGTTATTAGTTATATTTCGATTGGTTTGGGGGGTTATTGGTACACGCCATGCTCGCTTCTTAAGCTTTGTTACAGCTCCTCAAGAAGTTGTAAGGTATTTGAAACAGCTA
This sequence comes from Gammaproteobacteria bacterium, assembly GCA_003353945.1. Classification (GTDB taxonomy): domain Bacteria; phylum Pseudomonadota; class Gammaproteobacteria; order Pseudomonadales; family PIVM01; genus PIVM01. The sequence continues at coordinate 8,558 of PIVM01000055.1, read as the reverse complement.
TTATGCGGAAGGGCGAAACGCCATATCGGTCATAACCCTGCTGCTGCGGCCATGATGCTGGTGCTTTTACTCAGTCTCTCCATGACAGTTCTGTCTGGTATGTCGCTGTATGCTACGGAAGGATATGGTCCTTTAGCCGGTACGTTTATTTCTTCACTGTCAGACGATCTTTTAGAAGATGTTCATGAGTTGTTTGCCAATTTCACGCTGTTAATGGTGTTTTGTCATGTTGGAGGAGTGCTGCTTAGCAGCTTATTGCATTGGGAGAATCTAATAGGGTCGATGGTAACCGGGAAAAAGCAAAATCTTGACCGAACACAAGACGAAGATGAATGCTTCGAAGGAAAACATGTATGAATACGCAACTCAGTAAAATACGTTGGTCGATTGGTACAGCATTGCTAGGAACTGCATTATTGTTTCCCGCATTTGGTATTTCTTCCAGTGCGAAAGAGTTATTGGGTTCAGATAAATATGAGGATCACCGTGATGATGAGCGGAATGATTTATCCGATCAAGTGTTGCGATGGGTGAAAGAAGGTAAAGTGATTCCATTTAAGACGTTGAAGGAACGTTATAAAGACCGCCTTGAAGGTCGATTGCTCGATTTGGAAGTAGAGCGTGAACACGGGCGCATTATCTATGAATTGGAGCTTATGCGTGCTGATTCAGTTGTTTATGAGATAAAAATCGATGCACAAAACGGTGAGTGGTTAGAAGAGGAGGAAGAAGATTGAGGTTGCTGTTGGTTGAAGATGATCTCAATTTGGTTAAACGCCTAAAGTCTGTGTTTAAGAAAGCAGGTTACGCTGTTGAGCATAGCGATAATGGTATTGATGGCCAGTTCATGGGCGAAGAAGAGGCGTTTGATGTTGTTATTCTTGATCTTGGCCTTCCTGGTAGGTCTGGCCTGGACTTGTTGCTTAGTTGGCGACAAAAAGGAATTGTCGTGCCGGTATTGGTATTAACTGGAAGAGACGCATGGCATGAACGAGTAGATGGTTTGAAAGCCGGTGCTGATGACTACCTTGGCAAGCCGTTTCATACTGAAGAATTGCTAGCAAGACTGGAGGCCTTGGTTAGGCGCAAATTCGGTCGCGCTGATAATCAACTCTGCCACGGAGGTGTGATACTTAATGTCAGCAAGCAAATGGTATGTAATGCTGATGGAAAAGACCTTGAATTAACCGGCATTGAGTATCGACTATTGCACTACCTAATGATGAATCCAGACAAAGTGTTATCCAAAACGGAGCTAAGTGAGCACATTTACGAGGAGGAGCAACTTAAGGACAGCAATGTTATTGAAGTCTACATAAATCGGCTACGACAGCATTTAGGAAAAACGTTTATAGAGACTCGTCGTGGTCAGGGTTATCGTTTGAGGGATGAATAGCTGTGTATTCTCTAAAACAACAGCTACATCGCAATCTGTTCATTACCGTAACGATTTCGATGATTGTGCTGCTATCTGTGTTTTATTACGGTATACAGAAACTCACTCATGACTACGTGGCTTCCCGTTTACAGCATGATATAGATAGCATTATTGCAGCGTTAGATTTGGATCAAGAAGGATTATGGCAGCTCTCGCAAGAGAGGTTATCTACTGTCTATCAACGGATTCGGTCGGGACATTATTATCTTGTTGCAGTGAATGATCAACGGCTACGCTCCCGATCTCTATTCGATACGGAAGTCACTTTGTCAGATGTTGAGCAGGGCAAAAAATATTGTTACGTGGCCGCTTTGCACAACAAGGAACAGTGTCTGATATGCATGCAATATGTAAAAAAGAAAGGAAGCAAGATCACCATCTGGATTGCCGAAGATATATCACCGTTGAAACAGACTCAACAAAGGTTTATGACCTTTGCCATCGTATCGGTTATTTTAACAATCGTCTTTCTGTTGTTTATGCAGTACCACATTCTTCAGCGTGGTTTTGATCGACTGGAGCATGTTCGAGAAGCTATTTGTCGAATGCATCTTGGTGTCGATAACATATCCGAAATGGTTTTACCCAAGGAAGTTATGCCGCTGGTTGAGGAAATCAGGCGTTTGTTGAAACAGCTCAGTTTGCGTGTGCAGCGTTCTCGCAACGCATTGGGGAATATGGCCCATGAATTGAAGCGGCCTCTGCAACGTTTTCAGTCGCAGCTTGAAACACAAAATTCAAAGCAGCGTTTGGAGAGCGAATCAATTCTACGGGATATCCAGAGTGTTGTAGAGCGAGAGTTAAAAAGAGCAAGAATTGTAGGAGTGTCAACGCCGGGACGTCAGGCTGTGATTGATGAAGATATGTCGCATCTTATACGAGTTATACAAAGTATTTATCCAGAAAAAAAGATAGAGGCAAGCTATCCAGAGTATCTTACGCTGCCACATGATCGTGATGATATGTTGGAGTTGTTAGGTAATTTGCTCGATAACGCCTGTAAGTATGCTACAAGTAAAGTGGCGATACGTTTTGAGATTGTTGATAAAGGTTGGACGTTAACCATTGAAGATGATGGAAAGGGTGTGACGCCTGAAGCTCTTAAGACTATTTCAGATCGTGGTGTACGATTGGATGAAAGTATTCAAGGTCATGGGATAGGTCTGTCAATTTGTAAAGACATTGTTGATACCTATTCAGGGGAAATGACTTTTGATAATTCAAGAATGGGTGGTCTCACAGTGCTTGTTTTCTTTCCAGATATTTAATTAATGCGGATAAATCTGCGAGCCGTATGGTCATCAGTTTGCGCGATGTTTCAACAAAAGAGCTACGTGAAATTGAGGAAGAAGGGCGCAGGTGGCTGAAGGAAAATGCAACAACCAGTATGTACACGCATGGTTCCGGCTTATCCATGATATGGGCATTTATCTCCGAGCGTAATATTAACAGTATGCTTGGTGCCTCCTTTGGCGCTCTTGTCGTCATTTCATTTATCCTTATTTTTGCACTTCGAAGTTTCAAATTGGGATTGGTGAGCCTGATCTCCAATATTGCGCCGGCGCTGATGGCATTTGGGGCTTTTTGATTGGTAGGGTAGGTTTGGGCCTCTCCATCATTGTCTCAATGACCCTGGGTATTGTGGTGGATGACACAGTGCATTTCATGAGTAAATATCAACGAGCAATGCGTGAACACAATATGAATAGCGAAGGCGCTATCTGCTTTGCCTTTCATACAGTAGGTCGAGCAATGTGGGTTACCCCCGTTGTGCTTGCGGCTGGATTTTCAGTACTCGCGTTTTCCAATTACAAAATGAGTGCCGACATGGGCTTGATGACGGCAATGACCATTGTGTTAGCCTTGTTTATGGATTTTTCATTCTTGCCCGCATTGCTGCTGATGAGTGCGAATAAAACGGATGAAGCTCGCGCTTGTCATTAAGATACGCACTGTACTCGAAAGTCTGGCAAGTGGGGAGGGGTACCTAAATGCAACTCCCCTTTAAACCTAGAAAACTCAGTTGAATCGTAGCGAGAGGGACTAAGGTGCTGAAGATAGGAGTTTTTTACTACAATTTTGAACGAAAGCAGTATCACCTATACGGTGAGTTCAAAATTTTGGAAAAAACTTCTAGATTTAGTGCCTTAGACCCTCGCAGTAGGTTCAACTGAGTTTTCTAGGTTAAAGAGGCTTGACAAAAAAACTGCCGCTGGCTTTAGCGATTAACTTGCCTTCTTCGTTAAGGACTTCACCTTCAGCGTAACAAAGGGTTTTTCCCTTGTTGACGATTCTGCCAATGGCCTTCAGTTTGCCGCTGGCAGCTGGCCGGAAAAAATTAATCTTCAGCTCCACTGTAGGAGCAGTGTGTTTCTCGGGTACTTGACGCATGACCGCTCGGCCAATAGCCGCATCCAGCAATGTCATAATCATACCGCCGTGGACCAGACCTGCACGACTTAGGTGTTTGGCTTCCAGATCGACATCGATGTGGTAAGCACCATCGGAATCTGGCCCGGTATCGCGAATATTCAGGTATTGGGTGTACTCAATGGACTTGTCGTTTTCACTCATAATAATGTATTTATCCAGACCTTTGTCTTTTGGTGTTATAGCAATAGGGCGTAGCTGTTATTCATAATCAGCGTTATCGCCGCATACAGCCCCAACGCGGGAACAATAAACCACGGAGCATTAGTGCCAACAATAAATGTCAGCAGTTCCGCTCGGTTCAGACGTTTATGCCGTCCATTGACAAAGAAGCTTACCCAATAAAGACCCGTCAGGTAAAACATCTGGTAAAAAATAACGAGCCCGATGATGCCAAGAACATTTGCTGGCAGTACGTGATAGGTCATGCCGGTATGAAATATCAAGGTGGGAATCAATGTGAAAAACCCATTACCGATATCAGCGGCAAATCCAAAGGTGCGCTTGTCTGCATATGATCCATCGTAGACTGAATACGCGGCCCAGACTTCAGACCAAAAAGTGGGAGAGACAATATTGCTGAATGTGATTTTGTCGGTAAACAACGATACAGTGGGCTGTATTCTGCCAGCGGGTGTTGTTTGATCAAAGCCGTTGTTTCTGGCCTTGATATGATCGATACGAAAAAAGAGACACATTTCCCATAGGCAGATAAGAATATTAATCAGCAGAAAGAACGACAAGACAATATGCAGTGGATTGATCACACCGTGTTGAAGAAAGTGAAGGTATACAGACACCGAAGTGCCGAGGCCAAAAAATACGCAGATAAATAACCATACAGGCATGTTGCAGGATCTCTTGTTTTTCGGGAGTGAAAGTTAAGCTCTCGACCGTGAGAGGGGAAATAGATTCTGCATGAGGCATGGTTAATAGTCAAGATAACTGACTATAAAATTGATTGCATCCAGCTTTGCGCAAGATTCGAAGAGGTCACTGCTTTTGCGTTTTCTTTGCAAGATTCGTGATTTGTTTGATAAGCGAATCAGTGGATTTGCTGCCGAGCAGTTGTTCTAGCGCTACGTTGGCTGCCCCCATAAGGAGCAAGTTAGGTGTTGTGCAATAACAATGTCACTTCAGCTTTATCGCCGTTTTAATCTCTTCAATTGTTTCTTTTGCCCCTTGTTGAATATATCAAAGGGGTATCCTATTAACGCCACCAACCACTCTATGTTGTGGGAATCCTTTTCTAGTAGGTTTGCACTCAGTGCCAGGAAGTCTCGATTTACTGTCATTGTCGAATGCTTGATCTGATCAATCGGGAATGTCCGGTATTCGCCCCATAACAGATACTCTCTAATCAGACAGAAACGGCAAGTCAGTGCTTTCCTGCCGGTAGGAGGCCATGAATTTGCTGATCTGGAACGACCGGTGTTGATTTCGACAAACCTCACAACATTACGCAAAAATTTGGACAGCAGACCACCCATTAAAGTCATTCGTATTTATTACGTGCAGTGTATTTTTTCTCGGTCACTCAATGCGTCTTACGATTCTATAAAAATTATAGAGAGCATGAACTCACTTTACCAATGACTGGAAAGGGCAGCCAAATCGCATGGCTGATTATTTAGCCAGGATAGCGGTAATGCTTATAGCTTGTCATGCTTTTTGATTACACAGGACTGAGTTAATTTGACCGTACAGTTTAGAATGATTTGTAGCTCAGGCTGACACATGTTATTGTCCTACAATAATTATAAAGATAAATTCGGTGCTAAGGTCGATACACGCCAGGAACATATAATAATTAGAAGGATCAGGCATAAGCACCTGATGGGATTGCAACGCTTCGAAATCCTACAAACCGATGTGTTTTGCAGGCTTTTCCACAGCCTTGCATCACAGTGAAACAGTGTACACATTTATAACAAGAAAAGGGGTTTAATTAACAACTAACCTATCGTCCTATTTGGGGGAATCGTCATATGATATCGAAATCGGAAAGGAAAGCTGCTTTGCTTTGGCAGTATATGGCACCGGTTGTCTCTATAGCTATACCTGTTGTTGGTTTGTCTGTCTTGGCTGCAGGCTGTCTGTCACTGCCACCGGACGCACCGAAAAAAACAGCTGTGGAGGTATTTGAACCTGATCCTGGCGTACTTTCTGACATGGATGGCTTGACCGTGTCTGTGGAAGTCCTTGATGGCCTGACAGTGTGTTTTGCCAGCAATGCATTAGTTAGTGACGACGGTAGCAGCTGTACATTTGGCGAAGAAATCATCTCTCACAGTTTCGATCTTACCGCCTGTGTGGCAGACCAAACTGTTGTCATAAGTTATATCGGCAACAACAATACACCCACTACACTCTCAGGCAGCTACGATACCAGTGGTCTTGGCACCTGTGACGATGACAGCGATACTGTCATCAATATGGATGACAATTGCCCCAATACTGCCAATGCTGATCAGTCCAATATCGATGAAGATGCTTTTGGTGATGTCTGTGACGACAACATTGATGGCGATGCTTTTGGCAATGCCCCAGAAGACAATTGTGAATTCCAGGCCGATGACACCAATGTATGCGACTCCAGTAGTATCCCTGATGTCGATAATGACGGCTTGGATGATACAACCATCGATAAGTGTGTCGGTGTTTATAATCCGTCAAATACGGATGCAGATGGTGACGGTATCGGTGATCACTGTGATGAGACGCCGACGATAGTCGTATTACCTTATGCAAACCCAAGCTTTGCCCAAGCTTTTATACGCTGGAAAGACCAGGTGCAATGCGATATTCGCTGCACCGACCCAGCTGGTGGCGGCGATATGGGTACCCTTAACTGCCCTAATGGAGGCACTGTAAACTGGACAGTTTATGTAGGAATAGGAACAGCTGACAGCTATTTTACCTATACCAATTGCGATTACACCACTGACGAAGGTGATCAACTTACTGTTAACGGCCAACTGGTTCAATACTCGGACTGGGGTGGTAACGGTAATGAACAGGGTACTGTTCAAGTAACCGGTGGAGATTACACTGGTGAAGTAACATCCCATATCAATTTTGCCAATAGAACCCGTAACAGTGGTTATCTTACGGTAGCCTGTAGCGTTGACCCACTTGTTGATGAAGAATGTGCAGCCAACAACCAGGGCTTTGATATCTACTACCCGAGTTGGGAATGCCAAGGCACTGCTTGTGACGGTGCTCCACCATTGCCCAATAGCGATGGTGACGTTGTCGCGGATCTTTTCGACAACTGTGTGGATGTCACTAATCCTGCTCAAGCTGACGAAGACTTCGACGGCATTGGTGATGCCTGTGATGATTCTACAGGCCCGATCGAGGATATGGATGGTGATGGTATACCGGATGCCATTGATAGCTGTCCCAATGTGGCAGACACTACAAACGATCCTGGCATGTGTAATAGTTATATTTTTGTAACCTCAAGCACCCACAATGGTAATTTGGGTGGACTGAGTGGCGCCGATGGCATTTGCCAGACACAGGCCACAGATGCCGGATTATCAGGAACTTACAAAGCATGGTTATCAGACTCATCAACCAGTGCAGCATCACGTCTTACGCACTCATCGGTCCCGTACATCACGCCGGATGGCGCAGTGGTCGCAAATGATTGGTCGGACTTTACAGACGGGGATGGGCCAAATGTAGTGTGGATGCACGCGGATGGGTCAGCCCCCAATCCCCACAGCGGTAGAGGAGCCTTAGGGTCGTATTATATATGGTCAAATACGAGTCTGGACGGCAGTATAGCCGATCCTCATCCGATCACGCCGGACTTAGAACAGTCATGTGCTGATTGGACTTCATCGACGGCGAATGGATTCGGCGCCAATGGTTCGACTGTCCTGGAGTCAATGCACCCGGGCATGAATGATCAACGCCCCGGTTCGTGGACGCACGACGTGTGGGATGACGGAGCTGGTGGAGCGTCGCACGGGGTGTTTTACTGCCTTGGTGCCGATGTGTATTTCGGTCCTTACGGGTATGCCGAGTGGGGGCACCGCCTTTTATGCTTACAACAGTAACCGCTGGTCGATTTTAGAAGGCAACGGGTTCCGAGTCGTTAGTGGTATAGACAGGATATGTGAGGGCACACAACATATCTTTGGCAGGCCTGACCGAATCCACCTTCGCCAACGGCGACAATCAATATTCGTCAATAACAACGGAACCTTCGGGTTCCGTCTTATTTTGCTGGTAACGCTGAAGAAGTTTGTCTTTGTCTATAACCTTTGAAGTGTAGCTGTTAGTCAGCAGTTGGCACTTTAGCGTCGCTAATACTCCGTTAGATCAATTCGAATTCTACTATCTTGGCTGTCCGCTTCACGTCCTGAGGCGTTCAGTCAACAATAAGCCAGTTTTCCTAAGTAAAAACGTCCCCTCACAGGAACGAGCTGCCACACGAATAATTCAAAATCGCAGCGATAAGTAAATCCTCGGGGTCTGCTTACTCTAAATTGTGTGAATTCGGAAGTGGCGAAAAAAGGTATTAATGTATCTAATTACTTGGTTATTGCGGTTCTGAACGCACACTTATCTCGAATTGCCGACATTACCCAATACTTGATTAAATCTGTCTGCAATACTTCAAAAATTAACAAGCCAGTCAGACCAGGAATTTACACTGCATGTAAGAATCTTTGCA
>PIVM01000476.1 GCA_003353945.1 Gammaproteobacteria bacterium | reverse complement strand
TTATCGAGATTGCTTTGCAAATCTTGAAGCTGTGTCGCTGACATACCATGCAAATCCAAACCAATCGCCTGATACTCCCCGGTGATCACCGGATTGGTCGTCTGCTGCCAACCACTGCGCTCACTCCACAAACCTTTTCTTGTTTTGAGTTCGCGCCCAAAGGGTATGGCCGTCGATTCGCCTTGTGTTGCCCCATCTATCGTAAACTGTCCAACGACCTGAAACAGATCCGCCGGAATAGTATCGGGCAGATCTTCGGGAGTCTGTGGATTGTCTGGCAAATAATCCAGCAGTGCCTGTTCATCAGCTTCCGTGGCCGGTGAAAAGGAGAAGGCAAGCTTTTTAGCGACCAGTTCAACCGTGGCTTTTTCAATACTAAACAGCTCGCTATCGTATTCATCCAACAACGCAAACTGAAACTTATGCCGCTGTTGATCCGGTACTTCACTGAACTTCTCTTGTACAAAAACCGTGTCGTAAGGCAATGCAGCCGGTAGCGTTAAGTCATCACGCTGAATAATCTGCTGATTACCCAGTACATCACCCACCGTGGCATTTTGTAGGTTATTGTTGATATAAGTTTCCAGTTGGGTTTTGTAATTCTCCATCTGAGTTTGGATATACGCTTGATCCACATTCTGCACCCAACCGGCCGTCTCGTCTGTTGTCGCAGTGGTTTGAATCTGGTTGACAAAGGCTTCGGCATCAAAGGGGACTTGTTGGGCGATATCAATGCCCTCACTAAAGCTGTATTGCTTGTAACTCGGATCGAGCGCCACCCACTGGCCATCCACATACACTTCCGCCCAACTGTGCTCAAGATCAAAATATTCGTCTTCGCTATTGATGCGTATCAGGGTACTGGGTATGCCGCCCTGGGCCAGCAGATTTTGTGCTGCTTCGACCACTTCAACACCGCCGACCCAGTTCATCACTGTTTCATAGGGCAGGCGCACGGTGCCGTATTGATAGCGGGCCGGAATGGATGAAGCACGCATCAGCGCCACCAACAAGCTGGCAGTATCCATGGCATTACCAGCTTGTATTGCCAGGGTTTGCTCTGCGCCCTGAATCGAGCCATAGCTGGGAATAAACCGGATGTTGTTATACACCCAGTTGTAGATCTCCACCGGATCGTAATTGAGTTCAGCCGCCTTGTTTTGGATGGCTGCACTTAACGGTGCATCAATAGTGGCTGCACTGTCTTCAGGTAGAGGCAGGTCTGGCTCTACGGGTGTCGTGGCTGTCAGCCCCAGGCGCTGTTGTATTTGGCTGAGTTCATATTGTGCCGGACGAAGCGTCGCATCCAGCGGCCCAAAGGGGCTGAAGTTATCATAGCCGTGAGGTTTGGTATCAGGTATCAGTGAGGCCAATTGGATTAGTGCGTTTTTTGTGGTTTTCTTCAGCGCTTGTGGTTGCTCTACTTTTAAGAGTTGCTCCAGCTGCGATTGAAAAACCGCCATATCCTGCTGGTAGTGCTGATACTGTGCAGCAAGCGTTTTGGCGTTCGCTGTGCCATTCACTAAACCTTTCAGTCGCTTTGTAAAGTAATCCTCTATCACTTCGTCTAGTTCTTCTGTTTGCCCCTGCAGGGATTGCAGTTCCTTTTGAATTGTTTGACGCGTTTGAGTGTTACTCTTTTTCTTTTTCGCCAGGTTGGCAAGCTGTTCAGTTGCCTGCTGGGTTTGCAGTACGATCGCTTGCAGCTCGGTGAAAAACGTCGGTGCGCTGGGTTGCTTATCC
>PIVM01000475.1 GCA_003353945.1 Gammaproteobacteria bacterium | reverse complement strand
GGGATGTTCAAATACCTGGCAGAATTGCTGCAAAGGCTCGTATTGCGATACCGGAGGACACTGCAGTACTTGTAAGGGAATTGGGGGTTCGTGTTCGGTAGATGTGCAATGCTGCGAAGGTTTTGCGTGCAACCAACGTGGTAAGTGTGAGTCTTGCATTGCTAGGAACGAATCCTGTTCTTCAAGTCTGGCTTGCTGCGAAGGTTTCATGTGTTCCTCCAGCGGCACGTGTGATCCCTGCATGATAAAAGGCCATTCCTGCCCTAATGATGATCCAGCACTTCAGTGCTGTTCGGATTTAACGTGCATGCATGGTAATTATTTGCAATGCAAACCTCATGGAAAGGGATGCTCAAAGACCTGGCAGAATTGCTGCAAAGGCTTGTGGTGCGATAATAGAGGACACTGCAGTACTTGTAAGGGAATTGGGGGTTCGTGTTCGGTAGATGTGCAATGCTGCGAAGGTTTTGCGTGCAACCAACGTGGCAAGTGTGAGTCTTGCACTGCTAGGAACGAATCCTGTTCTTCAAATCTGGCTTGCTGCGAAGGTTTCATGTGTTCCTCCAGCGGCACGTGTGATCCCTGCATGACAATAGGCCATTCCTGCCCTAATGATGATCCAACACTGAAGTGCTGTTCGGATTTAAAGTGCATGCATGGTCTTTGTTTGCAATGCGCACCTCGTGGACAGGGACGTTCAAATACCTGGCAGAATTGCTGCAAAGGCTTGTGGTGCAATGGCGGATATTGCTGAACTTGCATTGCTGGGAACGAACCCTGTTCAGGTCAGACTTGCTGCCCAGGTTTCATGTGTTCCTCCAGCGGCACGTGTGATCCCTGCATGACAAAAAGCCATTCCTGCCCTAATGATGATCCAGCACTTCAGTGCTGTTCGGATTTAACGTGCATGCATGGTAATTGTTCGCAATGCAAATCTCATGGAAAGGGATGTTCAAATTGGCAGAATTGCTGCAAAGGCTTGTGGTGCAATAATGGAGGACACTGCAGTACTTGTAAGGGAATTGGGGGTTCGTGTTCGGTAGATGTGCAATGCTGCGAAGATCTTGCGTGCAACAAAAATGGTAAGTGTCAGTCTTGCACTGCTGGGCACGCAACCTGTTCAGATCAGACTTGCTGCGAAGGTTTCATGTGTTCCTTCCACAGCACGTGTGATCCCTGCATGACAATAGGCCATTCCTGCCCTAATGATGATTCAACACTGAAGTGCTGTTCGGATTTAACGTGCATGCATGGTACTTGTTTGCAATGCATACTTCATGGACAGGGATGTTCAAATACCTGGCAGAATTGCTGCAAAGGCTTGTGGTGCGATAATGGAGGACACTGCCGTTAAGTATCGGAAACAACGGTAAGTTTATTTGTGTTAGTACACCACTGTAGTTAGTGATGCACTATGCCGGTTGGAACCGACTTAAGCACTATAGGATGCTACGAGGGTCGGTAATGCAAATGAGCCCTCCCGTGTGTAACTGATCCACATACACCTGTGTATCTGATTCAGTTACATCCGTTACATAGCAAAGTGTGTAACGGTCAGTAGGAACGTAGTACATAAATAATAAATAAAATCACTCTTCTTGTGTCCAGAATCACGGACTGTGAGATAGCCAACGAAGCTATTTATTTGATTGCTACTACGACTATAGCGCGTGCGGCGATTGGCGGTTGGAGAAGAGTCTCGTGTTAACGATCAAAACACGAGAACCGCGGAAGTTTTGGGAC
>PIVM01000474.1 GCA_003353945.1 Gammaproteobacteria bacterium | reverse complement strand
ACCTCAATTAATTTCCTGGATGCGGGCGTTGTCGGCATCATTGACCAGAATGGTACCTGCTGAAGTCATTTCGATATCCATCGGTAATTTAAACTGGCCCTGCGCCGTGCCGAACTCGCCATAAGAACTGATGTAAGCCCCGGTATCAGGATTTAAGATTTGCACACGATTGAGATAAATATCAGCGACATGGAGTCGGTCCTGATTGTCGATCAGCACACTTTGCGGACGACCAAAGCGCCCCTTCCATTCAGTTTCGCCCATTTTGACGCTTGAGCCGAGGGTTCTGAGAAACGCGCCGTCCAGAGCAAAGACCTGAATGCGACTGTTACTGGTATCGGCGACGAATAACTCCTGGCGGTTATTGCGCGTGGCCAGGTGCAAACCGGTGGGGAAGTTCAGCTCACCATTGGCACTGCCACCGGGTTTGCCGATACTGCCGGTTAGGACGCCTTCGACGTTGTAGACCCAGACGGTGTTGGCCTTGCTGTCAGCCACGTAGTAATTGCCGTTGCTATCGATCACGATATCAGACGGTGATTGGATTTCTGTGGCACCAAAACTGGTCACCAGACCGCCATTCATAGTGTATACATCCACACGATCATGATCGCCGCTGCCGACCACAATGGCGGTCTCGGGTTGGGTGCGTATGGCAATGGCCAGAGGGCTGCCCAGATTGCTGATTTCTTTTTGCAGTAATAGGTCAGTGGAGAAAATAAAGACCGAGTTTAATTCAGCATCCGTGACATACAGGCGAGAATCGGGTCCTTGCACAATGCGCGTAGGAAATTGAACGGTGTTGTTGGCATGCAAGGGATCGTTTTGGGAAGCATCGGGTGAACCCGTACCGCCATTGTCGGTGATAATGGTATCAGGCGCATCAGAGCTGCTGCTGCCACCGCCGCCGCAAGCGACCAAGGCCAGGGAAATCATCAGCAGTAGGAGGTAACGAGGCCAGGTGTTAGTTCGGGCGTTGTCGACGGGGATGGTAATTGCAGCTAATTTAATTTGAGAATATTGCATAGTATCCACTGTTTTCTTACTCCATACGTCGACAAGTTGACGCGAATTTGATGTGATTGCCCGAGTAGCTGCTTTTCTTAATTGGTGTGTTGTCATTTCTAAAAAGATAATACTACATCTAGCAAGCCCACATTATCCGCATTACCCATACAAATAATATGCCAATTAGATGGTCTGCTATACGAAGGCGGTGTTTGTGCGTATTTGATCACATTTTTAACGGAATATACTTCCATTGCTGTGACTGTCATTATGAGCGTAAATGACTATTATCGCTCAACTTAATTAACTAAGAAAAGAAATGAATCAAAATGCATAAAAATAAGCTTGTAATACATTAAAGTCGCACCATTTGAATCGGGAAATTGATCGAACTGCTGCGGTTTTGGGAAATGGCTACCCTTGTGCTTCCCAACTCTGAGAAATATTTCTTTGGCATTGAATGCGCTGCTAGCGCTTGTTGAAGCTGTTATTGAATAAGTAATGCTCGGCATGAAAATCAAAGAGCAGTCCTTGAGAATTGGAAGCGAAGGGGAAATATGGGATGAAATATGTAGGTTATTCAGATATTTTTGGCAGGGTTGAGCAACTCTTCTTTAGCTACTAGTGCAGCGTCTCATTGAATTGATGCTACCTTTTCGCAATTTAACATATTGGCCCAAGCGTGGGGGTGGAAGAAACCCATCAAATCAATTTTCCATCAGGGTACGCACCTGCT
>PIVM01000473.1 GCA_003353945.1 Gammaproteobacteria bacterium | reverse complement strand
GTTGTACTTAGCTACGGCGGTACATATACTAAAATTGGAACGATACAGAGAAGATTAGCATGGCCCCTGCGCAAGGATGACACGCAAATTCGTGAAGCGTTCCATATTTTTCATCCCATATTAATTTTTGTCATAACTCTCAAAAATAAACAGAAATAAAAACACTTCAAGACATTTTAACGGCACCATGCACCTCCAATAAATATGACTAGTGATGATGCCTACCAGTCGATGGCAGCACAGACCCCCCTTGCCTGGATCTGTCCATGACGAATATAGTGCCAAAAAAGAGTTGGCTCGTTGGCTTGCTAATCGCTCAACTCATATCGATGACGGACAGCTGGGCATTGTTCGGCTGCAACTAGTATGCAATGAACGTCACCGTGCATGCTGCAGGGATCGACAATGTGGGGGACTATATCTTGTCCTTACACCGTATCAATGAGCCACTGTAAAAGCATGAGCTACAGGTCCAGCGATATGACAGTCAAAATCATTAAATTGTGAATAAATTCTGAAAATCATCGACCATGTCCTGGCATGCCCCGCGAGCACCGGTCAAGATTGCTAGTTTGGGGGACGCTCTACTGGAGCCAATGTGCCACCGTGATCTAGCCACAAGCGCTGGGCCCAGCCTGCGAGTGCCAACCGGCGTCATATTGCCACACAAGCCCCAGCCCCCACCTGAATAGTGTGCACATGCATATGCCTGTATGGAAACGGATCAAGTGTTCATAATCACCCTATGCAAAAGGTGAGGTACTTAAGATAAACGGACAAAAAACCAGAATGAAAATTGTCTCCTTGCTATGTCGTGGGGCCAGGAAGCAATCTGCCCCTACCATATCTTAAGTATACCATCTCGGTATACACTGCGCGCCATTTCAAAAGCCTCCTGGTCGGATTCGAACCGACGAACGACACAGCAAGAGAGGACAAAGTTCAATAAAGGCATTTCTTCCATCGTCTTTGAATAAAGAAATAAATATTTGATGAAGAAAATTTGATTTTGGACATGTCGTGACACACGTACTGGACAAGCATTCACTATCTGGTTTGATGGTTCGACTCCATCCCAAGGGGTATGATACGTTCACCATTTGCCATGTACCTGGTCGGGGCAGATATCCTTGGGCCCCACCGGATAGTGAATGCTTGTTTTATATAGGCCTATGCTTAAAAGATAAGCGGAGCACAGGGCAGGCCGGCGATCGATGTGCAGACACATGCTCCAGCATGACAGGGTGCCAGGGGCCACTGACAAACCCATCACATCGACCACGGCCACACTGCCAGTCTTGGTTGGCATATAACTAATGCATGCGCATGCCCTGTGATCCTTGATAAGACAGGCCACGGATACAGCAAGCGATCAGTTCGTAATTGGTTGATTTATTTCCACCAGTTGCATTCCCTGCCACTTTCGACAGAATGTTACATAACTGCACAAACATCTGTGACCTTGCTCGGCGAACGGCCACCTGGAATTGATGAACGGCCAGCTGGCATTGATTGCAGGCAATCGGTGAACGTGTGCAAAACGTATTGGGGTCATGCAGCGATTGCACCAATCGGATCGGCGGCTTAGTGAATCACGTCTATATATAGAACGGCACGTTTACCAAGGGTTGTACTTAGCTACGGCGGTACATATACTAAAATTGGAACGATACAGAGAAGATTAGCATGGCCCCTGCGCAAGGATGACACGCAAATTCGTGAAGCGTTCCATATTTTTCATCCCAT